>DATEJC010000082.1:0-2648 GCA_035278345.1 Bradyrhizobium sp.
CGAGGCCGACGACGGCGCCCTTGCGCTTGAACAGACGCCGCAGCGCGCGCCTTGCCGGGCTTTCCAGCTCGTCGGAGATGACGGGAACAGCCCCGATGACGGCATCGGTCATGACTATCCCCTCAGCCGCGGGTTGACGAGAACATAGGCTATGTCGGCGATCAGGTTGAGCGTGATGTAGATCGTGGCCGTCGTCAGCACCACGCCCTGCACCACGGCGTAGTCGCGGTTGAAGACGGCGTCGACGATCAGCTTGCCGAAGCCCGGAATGGAGAAAATCTGTTCGGTCAGCACCGCGCCCGACAATAGCGTGCCGAGTTCGAGTGCGCCGAGCGTGATGACGGGAGTGAGCGCATTGCGCATCGCGTGCTTGAGGATCACCGAGCGCTCGAACAGGCCCTTGGCGCGGGCGGTGCGGACATAATCGCTCTCCAGCACCTGCAGCATGGCGCTGCGGGTATGGCGCATCAGAATCGCGGCAATGGCGTTGCCCAGCACAAAGGCCGGCATGATGGTGGAAGCGATACTGGCGCGAAAATTTTCGGTGATTGGCACATAACCCGACGCCGGCAGCCAGCCCAGCTGGATGGAGAACAGGAAGATCAGCATGATGCCGAGCCAGAAGTTCGGCGTCGAGATGCCCCATAGCGCAAAGATGTTGGCGCCATAGTCGAGAGCCGTGCCCTTTTTTACCGCCGAGACGATGCCGGCGGGAATGCCGATCAGGAACGCGATCACGATCGCCATCGAGGCGAGCTGGATGGTGACGGGAAGCTTTTGCGCGATGAGTTCGCGCACCGGCACCTTGTTGCGCAGGGACTCGCCAAAGTCGCCAGACAATACGCCCTTGACCCAATAGACGTATTGTACCGGCACGGGCTGATCGAGCCGGTACTGCTGGCGGATTTGCGCAATCACCTCGGGGTCGCGCTCTTCGCCCGCCATGACCAGCGCGGGATCGCCGGGCAGCAGTTGCTGCAGCGAGAAGATCAGCACCGACACGAAGAACAGCGTCGGGATCAGCTGGACGATGCGCCGGGCGAGGAAGTTCAGCATGGCGCTACTATCCCGATCGCGTTCACGCTCACTTCAGCTTCAGCCCGATGACGCGCACAAGGCCGTCGGGCATCTGCTTGTAGCCCTCCAGCTTCGTCGTATGCGCAATAAGGATGCGGCGGTGGTAGAGGTAGAGCAGGGGGTTGTCCTCTAGCACCAGCTTGGCGAGCTTTTCGTAGATCGCCTTGCGCTGGGACTGGTCGGTGACGAGGCGCGCGTCATCGAGGGCCTTGTCGGCGCCGGCATTGGCCCAGGCGCTGTAGTTCTGCGGCGCATCCTTGTGCATGAAGACGTAGGAATTGCCGTCGGGATCGATGCGGCCGCTCCAGGCCAACATGAAGGCCTGGTACTCGCCGGATTCCGCCTGCTTCAGCGAGGTCGCGAACTCCGTGACCCTGATCTTCATGTCGAAGCCGGATTCCGACGCCATCGACTGGATCACCTGCGCGACCGCCTCGGTCTCCGCGCCCTTCGGCACCATGAAATCGACAGCGACTGGCGGCGTGACGCCGGCTTCCTTGAGCAGCGCCTTGGCCTTGGCGACGTCGCGCCCGTGGATCGGGAACGACTTTTGGTAATACGGGTGGTCCGGATTGACCCACTGATTGCCGGGCTTGAACTCGCCGTTGAATACGACCTGGTTGACCGCCTCGCGGTCGATCGACCAATCGAGCGCCTGCCGCACCTTGGCGGACTGGCTGAGCGGACCTTTGGCCTTGTCCCGGCCGATGTTGAGCGTGATGCCCTGATAGCCGAGCTCAATAGCGGTCGAGAGTTTCAGCCGGCTGTCGGCACGCACGTCCTTGATGTCGGTGGCGAGCACGCGCTCGATCAGGTCAAGGCCGCCGGACTTCAGGTTGGCAAGCCGCACCGTGGCGTCGACGATCGGCAGGAACACGATCTTGTCGATGAAGACGTTGTCCTTGTTCCAATAGTCGGCGAATTTTTCGCCGACGATGCGGTCCTGCTGCACGCGCTCGACGAATTTGTAGGGACCGGCGCATACCGGCTTGAGGCCGAACTTGTCGCCAGCTTCCTTGGCGGCCTTGGGCGAGACCATCATGCCGGCGCGATCGGTAAGCTGTGCGATCAAGGGGGAGAAGGGAGCTTTCAGCACCAGTTTGATGCTGAGAGGATCAACGACCTCGACACGCTCGACCGCAGCCAGCTCCGGCTTGCGGAACGAGCCCGCCATGGTCAGGTGGCGGTCCAGCGAGAATTTGGCGGCCTCGGCGTCCAGCGGCTCGCCGTCATGGAATTTCACGCCGGGGCGCAGCTTGATGACGACTTCCTTGCCATCATCCGACGTGGTGTTGGAGAGCGCGAGCTGCGGGACGATATTCAGCTTTTCGTCGATGTCGAACAGCTTGTCGCAGAAGGCGGAGAAGACGATGCGCCCGACGTAGGTCCGCGCCATCGTCGGGTCGAGAATGTCGGGGTCTTCGGCGAGACCAATGCGAAGCGTGGTCTGGGCCGTCGCCTGGAACGACAGCAGCATCGCTGCCGCGGTTACTGCAAAACGCAATGCTCTCATCGCATCATCCCCGTCTCGTTACACTGCACCTGATGAAGTTCCGACTATATCAACCCCG
>DATEJC010000083.1:0-6374 GCA_035278345.1 Bradyrhizobium sp.
GCTCGGCGAAAACTTCACCATTGGCTGGGATTCCAATGCCGCCGACTTTGCGATGACGCTCGGCGAGTTCTACTGCAAGGGCCTGACCGCACCCGTGCTGGTCGAGATCAAGCGCGACGACGTGGTGTTCGCCCGCGTCTATGACATCCGCGGCCGCAGCATCTCGAGCCTGCTGGCGATCCCGGCGCCGTGATTGAAATCTTGCCGGCGCTGGTGTAGTCTCGTTCTCAACGACCTCTGCACTACGGAATCAAACGCCGCCCAATCCCGGGCGGCGTTTTTACGTTGTACGTCGTGCTTCCGCATCGGCAACCTCGGGAGGCCACACGATCTCGAATCGCTCGAACACGGTTTCGATCTCGTCGTGCATAGGAAAGCCCTGCTGGGCAGCCCGCCGTCCGAAGAAGCGCCGATGGGCGGACAGCCACCAGTCGCGGGTGCGATCACCTTCGCCCTCGTCCCACGCAAACTTTTCGTCGACCGAGTTGAGCGGACCAGTCCGCAGCTCCGTGGTGCGCCAGATCGCGCGCGGACGGCCCGCACCATCGAGCAGTACGACGAACCCGCCGAGGACCGGCGGCGCCTCCCCATCCGGGCCGAATTGGCGGACCAATCCTGCAGTGGCTCGCTTGATCCCGGCGACCGTCAGCTCCGCGAGCTCGGTCGCCATCTCCGCGCCATCGCCAAACGCGACCACATCGTATTGGTCATGGTCGAGGCCTGCGGCATCCCGGTAGGCGCGCCAGAACGCATCGGTGACAGCTGATCGCGCCGCGCCCGCCATGATTTACGCCTTGGGCGCCTCCGCCAGCGCCGCCAGCACGCGCGCCCAGGAGCGGATGCCCTTGTGAAAACTCTTGAGGTCGTACTTCTCGTTCGGCGAGTGGATGTTGTCGTCGTCGAGGCCAAAACCGATCAAGAGGCTGTCGAGGCCGAGCGTGCGCTTGAAATCGGTGACGATCGGAATTGACGCGCCGGAGCCGACCAAAAGCGCCTCCTTGCCCCACTCCTCGGTCAGCGCGCGCCTGGCAGCCGCCAGCGGCTTCATGTTCCAGTCGAGCGCGATGGCGGATCCGCTGGAGTGTTCGGTGAAAACGGCCTTGCAGTCCCCGGGAAGGCGCGCGGTGACGTAGTCGCGGAATGCTTTCTTGATCTTCTGCGGGTCCTGGCCTTCGACGAGGCGGAACGAGACCTTTGCCGACGCTTCCGCCGGGATCACGGTCTTCGAGCCCTCACCGGTATAGCCGCCGATGATGCCGTTGATGTCGCAGGTCGGACGCGAGGACACCTGCTCGATCAGCAGTCGATCCTTTTCGCCGGCAGGAATCGAAAGCCCGATCGGCTTCAGGAATGACTCCGGCGTAAGATTGAGATTCTTCCACTGCTGCAGAATATCCGGCGGAAGGTCCTTCACGCCGTCGTAGAAGCCGGGAATGGTGATACGGCCGTTGTCGTCGAACAGGCCGCCGAGGATGTTGGTCAGCACGCGAATGGGATTGCGCGCGCCGCCGCCGAACACGCCGGAATGCAGATCGCGATTGGCGGCCTTGATGGTGACCTCATCGTACATCAGGCCGCGCAGCGAGGTGGTAATCGCGGGCGTATTCGGGTCCCACATGCCGGTGTCGCAGACGAGCGCGAAGTCGGCCCTCAGCTCGTCCTTGATGCTCTCCATGAACGGCACGAAATTCTTCGAGCCGACTTCCTCTTCGCCCTCGATCAGGATGGTGACGTCGACCGGCAGCGATCCCGTCACCTTCTTCCAGGCGCGGCAGGCCTCGATGAAGGTCATCAGCTGTCCCTTGTCGTCCTCGGCGCCGCGCGCGACGATGATCTTGCGGCCGTCGGCGTGATCGGTGACGACAGGCTCGAACGGCGGGCGGTGCCAGAGATTGAGCGGATCGACCGGCTGCACGTCGTAATGCCCGTAGAACAGCACATGCGGCCGGCCGGCATTGCCGTTGGCCTTCGCGACAATGGCGGGATGGCCCGCGGTCGGGCGCACCTCGGCGTTGAAGCCGAGCGTCTCGATGTCGTCAGCCAGATGATTGGCCGCCTTCTTGCAGTCTTCCGCAAATGCTGGATCGGCCGAGATCGACTTGATGCGCAACAGGTCGAACAGCCGGGCCAGGCTGTTGTCGAAATCGGCATCGATGTGGTCGAGCACCGGCTGCAGTTTTGCGTTGGCCATGGCGGTTTTCCTTATTGTGTGGCGCTTCTCACGTCAGGTTGTAACCCGCCCGGCGGTGGAGACAAGACCGGCGGGGGGTGCAGGATGTGCCAGACCAGGCCCGCAGCGAGCACGGCGGTCGCGGCGAGGTTGTTGCCCCAGGCCTGCAAGTCGATCGGAAACAGCGGCAGCGCCAGCAGCAACAGGACGCCGGCGAACGCCAGCAGCGCCCATGTACCCGCGCGCACGGCAGGCCGCGGATCCCAGGCGGCGCGATGCAACAGTACTGTCATCGGGAAGAACAGCCACATGAAGTAGTATTGCCGGGCCAAGGGCGAAGCCACCGTCATCAGGCAGAACAGGATGCCTAGCTCTTCCGCATCGGATCGCTCCGTCCGCCGCGAGGCTGGCGGCATCACCGCGATGTAGCCGAGGCCAAGCGCCAGCGAGACCGCGACCACGATCAGGTTGGCGGTCTTGAAGCTGACGTCGACCACATTCATCGTGCGCGCAGGCTTTTTGGGATCGTCCTGGTTGTAGTTGATCGGCCGGGTCAGCCGGTGCGTTACCGCGATGATGGACTGATTGACCCAGGACCAGTTCTGCTCATCGCGCTGGCCAAAGCCTTTTTCCGAGCTCGAGCCGACCATGCCGCGATACCAGGTCTTCAGCTCCGCGATATTGTGGTCGAAGCCGCGGAATGGCGCCGGCAGGACGAACAGGAACACAACGAGAAAGATCAGCGTGCTCGCGACCGCTTTCCATTGTCGCCGCCAGAGAAGATAAGGCAGCACCGCCACCGGAAATACCTTGACGGCGGTGGCTAGCGCGAACATCGAGCCTGCGAACCACGGCCGCGCGTCACGCAAGAGCCAGAACCCGTAGAGCATCAAGGCCAGCAGCAACAGGTTGGGCTGGCCGAGATCGTACATGTCGAAGATGGAGGTGATGGTGATGAAACTCGGCAGCGCGAACAGCCAGGGGCCGGGCGCACGGCCCGCGCCGGTCATCGCGTTGGAAAACTGCGCGGTCATCCACCACGCCACCGCGTTGAGCAGCGACAGGACCAGATAAAGCGGGATCTTGCCGAACCAGGCAGGGATCGCCAGCAGCACGGCCGGCAGCGGCGGATAGATGAATTCGAACTGCGCATTGGGATCGCTGGGATAGAGGTCCTTGCCGTGCAGCACCTGCTGCCCGGCCCAGTACCACAGCGGATAGTCCTTGGTCTTGCCGTTGCCGAAGATTTCGGGGACCAGCACGTCGGCGGTCAGCACGATGACGCAGAACAGGAACAGCCAGTCGAGCGGCGCCCGCCACGAAGGAAATCTCAGCACAGGCGCCGGTCCGTTGCTCACAGGGTCATCGCGAGCAGCACGCTATCGCCGCAACAATCCGCCGAGCGCACCGCGCACCAGCGAACGGCCGATCGAACCGCCAAGCGATCCGCCGACCGATTTGCCGACATCGGCGGCGAGACCTCCGATCACCTTATTGGTAACCGACCGCGTCACCTGCCGCGCGATGATCTGACCGGTCGACATCCGGCCGCGCGAGACATTGGTGCCGAAGATCGTGCCCACGATCGAGCCGATCTGCCCCAGGATTCCGCCACCCCCGCCGGCCGCGCCGCCAGCGGAATCGTCGGCATGCGCCGCGGTCCCGGCGATGCGCTTCTGGATCATTTCGTAAGCCGACTCCCCGTCGACAGTCGTGTCGTATTTGCCCTTTACCGGGCTAGCATTGATGATGGCCTTGCGCTCCTCCGGCGTGACCGGTCCGATCCGTCCGGTCGGCGGCCGGATCATGACGCGCTCGACGATCGACGGCGTGCCGGCGCCCTCGAGGAAGGATACCAGCGCCTCGCCCTTGCCGAGCTCCATGATGACACGGGCGGTGTCGAGCTTCGGATTGGGCCGGAACGTTTGCGCGGCGGCCTGTACCGCCTTCTGGTCGCGTGGGGTGAAGGCGCGCAGCGCATGCTGCACGCGGTTGCCGAGCTGGGCCAGCACCTTGTCCGGCACGTCGATCGGGTTTTGCGTCACGAAATAGACGCCGACGCCCTTGGAGCGGATCAGGCGGACCACCTGCTCGATCTTGTCCATCAGCGCCTTCGGCGCGTCGTTGAACAACAGGTGCGCTTCGTCGAAGAAAAACACGAGTTTTGGCTTCGGCAGGTCGCCGGCTTCCGGCAGCTCCTCGAACAGCTCCGACAGCATCCAGAGCAGGAAGGTGGCATAGAGGCGCGGGCTTTGCATCAGCTTGTCCGCGACCAGGATATTGACGTAGCCGCGGCCGTCGCGGTCGGCCTTCATGAAATCCTTCAGCGACAGCGGCGGCTCGCCGAAGAATTTGGTGCCGCCCTGGTTTTCAAGCACCAGGAGCTGGCGCTGGATGGTGCCGACGGTGGCCTTGCTGACATTGCCGTAGCCCTGCGCCGCCTTGCGGATGTCCTCAAGTTCGTCCACCTCGTCGTCCGCCTTCTTGCCGCCCGCCGGCACGATGGCATCGAGCAGCGCGCGCAGATCCTTCATGTCGATCAGCGTCAGGCCCTTTTCATCCGCCACGCGGAATGCGACGTTGAGCACACCCTCCTGCACGTCGTTGAGATCGAGCATGCGCGACAGCAGCAAGGGCCCCATTTCGGTGACGGTGGCGCGCACCGGATGGCCCTGCTCGCCGAACACGTCCCAGAACACGGTCGAGAACTGGTCGGGCTGGAAGGCAAGCCCCATCTCGTTCGCCCGCTTGGTAATGAAATCCTTGGCCTCGCCGGTTTCCGCGATGCCGGAAAGATCACCCTTGATGTCTGCGGCAAATACCGGGACGCCCGCGCGGGCAAACCCTTCCGCCATCACCTGCAGCGTGACGGTCTTGCCGGTGCCGGTGGCGCCGGTGACAAGACCATGCCGGTTGGCCAGCGCAAGCGTCAGCCATGCTTCCTGCTCGCCCTTTCCGATAAAGATCTTGTCCGCAGTGTCGGCCAGCTTGTTCTCGGACCCAGCCATCGCATCGCCTCTTCATGCAGCTTGATAAATATCAAATCCGTTCGGTCCGAACATACTTCATCTTGCAATGCGATTGAAACCGCCGAACAGCCCCTTTGAATGGATCGAAAAGGTCATATGGACATCGTTCCGGCTTTACGAGCTCCTCAAAAAGTAGCAGTTCGCCGCTCAACGACGACGATTCCTTCGCGAAATTCGCAACTGATCTTGCATTGCTGCAACACTTGGCGGTGATCGCCCGCCAAACTTTGCTTGAAATGTGGTCATCGCTTGTAATTCGCGCCGCACACGATCAAGATTGAGCTCACAGACCAAAGGGTCCGGCGACACCGGGCTGAGGCGGGGCAAATATGGACGAACTGATTGGACGGCTGGCCGCCAAAGCCGGCATCGATGATGCTGTCGCTGAAAAAGCCGCCGGCATCATCCTTGGATTCCTTCGCAGTGAAGGTCCAGCCGAGAAAGTCCAGGCCTTGATCAACACCATCCCGGACGCGGAAGCGGCGATCGCAGCTTCCGAACGCGGGGCCGGACTGTCCAGGTTGATGGGCGGCGGCCTGATGGCCGTCGGGACCCGGCTGATGGGGCTCGGACTTGGCGTCAGCGAGATTCAGGACATCGCGCGTGAACTATTCAGGTTCGGTCGCGACAAAATCGGAGCGGAACACATGAGCGAGATCATCTCGGGGACGCCGGGCCTCAGCCAGTTCGCTTCAAGCCAGGCCGCTTAGCGGCTCGTCGCGTCAGCACTTTCCTTATCGAATACCATGACATATCCCCTTTCCGAGATCGAAGGCCTCACGGCCTATTCCGCGTCGAAGCTGAAATCGCTGGGCATCCGCACCACCGAGGCGCTGCTCGAGGCCGCCCGCACCGTCAAGGGACGCAAGTTGCTCGCGGCCAAGACCGGCATCAGCGAACAGCAATTGCTGGAATGGGCCAATTTCTCCGATCACATGCGAATTCCCGGCATGGGCAAGGCCAAGGTGGAGCTGATCCGCGCAGCTGGCGTCACCACCGTGCGCGAGCTCGGCCTGCGCAACCCGTCGCGGCTGGCGCAGAGCATGAAGGAAGCCAATGCCCGGCGTAAGCTGGTGCATGCGATGCCGTCGGAGAAGTCGGTCGAACGCCTGATCGAGCAGGCCCGCAAGCTCTCGCCCAAGATTACCTATTAGGATCGCCTGTCAGGGCCGCTG
>DATEJC010000084.1:0-4251 GCA_035278345.1 Bradyrhizobium sp.
GGCGTTGTTCACATCCTTGTGCCAGCGCGCGAGCTTGGCCTTCAGGTCTGACGTCTCGTAGGCGGTCTTGATCTCGGCGATGGATTTCACCGAGATGTCCTCGACGATGAAATGCGGCGCGATCAGCACAATGCCCTTCACCCGATGGTCCTGCCGCGAGCCGGCATAGATCGCCGCGATCGAGGCACCGTCGGAATGGCCCAGCAACAGGCCTCGGCGGAATCCGATGGCGTCGAGCAGCACCGGCAGCACGTCGGATGCTTCGATGTGCATGTAGTCGAGCGGGCGCGGCAGCGCGACGGGGCTGGAGTTGCCATAGCCGGCGCGCGAATACGCGAACACGCCGCAGCCGCTGGCGGCCTGCAGCTTTTCCGGGAAATCGCCCCACAGCCCGACCGAGCCGAGCCCTTCATGCAGCATGACGATGGTCGGCGCCACATCCGGCGCCGGGCCGATCATGCGGTATTCGAGATCGGCAGCGCCAATGCGCAGGAAGCCGGAGGGAGGGAGAGTCATAGTCGTGGTCTTCCGAAAGTGGCGTCCCGGCGAAAGCCGCGAGCCGTCATTGCGAGGAGCGAAGCGACGAAGCAATCCAGCTTTCTTGTCGCGGCAAAGCTGGATTGCTTCGCTTCGCTCGCAATGACGGGGAGGCGGCTTTCGCGGGGACGAGGTTTACTGCGTTGCCCCCTCGCGCAGCTTGTAGCGCTGGATTTTTCCGGTTGCTGTCTTTGGCAGCGATTCCACCACGTCGATCCAGCGCGGATATTTCCACGGGCCGATCTTCTGCTTCACGTGCTCCTTGAGCACTTCATAGAGATCATCCGTCTTGCCGCCCTCGCGCAGCACCACGAACGCCTTCGGCTTGAGCAGCCCTTCCGGATCGGCTTCGGGCACGACCGCGGCTTCAAGCACGGCGGGATGGGTGATCAGCGCGCTCTCGACCTCGAACGGCGAAACCCAGATGCCGGATACCTTGAACATGTCGTCGGCGCGGCCGCAGAAGGTGTAGCGGCCGTCGGCATCGCGAACATATTTGTCGCCGGTGCGGGTCCAGTAGCCCTGGAAAGTGTGCCGGCTCTTGGCGCGCTGGTTCCAGTACCCCTCGCCCGCCGACGGCGCCTCGACCAGGAGTTCGCCGATCTCGCCGTCCGGCACGTCGGCACCGTCATCGCTGACGAGGCGGACCTTGTAGCCGGGGACCGGGCGGCCCGATGTGCCGTACTTGATGTCGTCGGGCGCGTTCGACAGGAAGATGTGCAGCAGCTCGGTCGAGCCGATGCCATCGAGGATGTCGACGCCGAAGCGCGACTTCCAGGAGAGCCCGACGGATTCCGGCAGCGCTTCGCCGGCGGATGTGCAGATGCGCAAGCGCGACCCCGCTCCCGCTTTCTTCGACGCCTCGTCGTTCAACATTGCCGCGAACAGTGTCGGCGCGCCGTAGAAGATGGTTGGATTGTACTTGTTGAGCAGCGCGAACATCAGCGCCGGCGTCGGCCGTTCGGAATTCAGCACCGTTGTGGCGCCGACCGACATCGGGAAGGTCAGCGCGTTGCCAAGGCCATAGGCGAAGAAGAGTTTTGCCGCGGAAAGGCAAACGTCGTTCTCGCGGATGCCGAGCACCTGTCTGGCGTAGGTATCCGCGGTCGCCTGCAGATTCGAATGCACATGCCGCACGCCCTTGGGCATGCCGGTCGAGCCCGACGAATAGAGCCAGAAGGCCGGCTCCTCGGCATGGGTCTCCACCGTGGCGAAGGCGTCGCTCTCTTTGGCCAGCTCCTCGGAGAGCAGCTTGTGGCCGAACGCATTCTTGCCGGACACCACGACGCATTCGAGATCCGGCATGCGGCCGACGATATCCTTCACAACGGGATAAAGCGCCTCCGAGATGAACAGCACGCGGGCGCGGCTGTCGGCCAGCACATAGGCATATTGATCCGCCGTCAGCAGCGTGTTGAGCGGGACCGGCACCACGCCGGCGCGGAGCGCGCCCAGGAACACGATCGGGAAATCGATCGTGTCGAGCATGATCATCGCCACGCGCTCCTCGCGGCGCACGCCAAGGCGGCGCAGCAGATTGGCGGCGCGGCGGCTCTGCCGCTGCAGTTCGCCATAGGTGAGTTCGGAGATGGTGTCGGTGAAGGCGAGCTTGGCGCCGCGGCCTTCGTCGATGTTGCGGTCGAGCAGCCAGGCAACCGCGTTATAGGTGCTCATGCCGCGCTCCCGATGACCACGCGTGCCATGACGCTTCCTCCCCTGCCGTTTGGAATTATAGTGCATATAAAATCCACAGGGTGGCTTGCTGTCAACCCTTTTCGGCATTATGTTGCCTAAACATGGCCGAAAAACCCGATCCCGAAACCGGATTCCTAGAGCAACTCGGTCAGCGGGTCCGCACCACGCGGGCGCTGCGCGGCATGTCGCGCAAGGTGCTCGCCAAGGTCAGCGGTATTTCGGAGCGCTACATTGCCCAGCTCGAGAGCGGCAAGGGCAATGTCTCGATCGTGCTGCTGCGCCGCGTGTCGCAGGCGATGGGCGCGCATATCGAGGATCTCATCCCCGATGGCGAGCCCGCACCCGACTGGGCGGTCATTCGCGATCTCATGCGCAAGGCAACGCCCTCGCAGATCGCGCAGGCCAAGGACATTCTGGCCGGCCATGGCGCAAGCGCGCATCGCTCGCCGGCATTTGCCGGCATCGCGCTGATTGGGCTGCGCGGCGCCGGCAAGACCACGCTTGGCAGAATCCTCGCGAAGAAACTCGGCTGGAGCTTTGTCGAGCTCAACAAGGAGATCGAGACGCAGAACGGGCTTTCCGTCGCCGAGATCATCGCGCTCTACGGCCAGGAAGGTTTTCGCCGCATGGAGCAGGCCGCGCTGAAGCAGCTGCTGGCGCGCAAGGAGCTGATGGTGCTCGCCACCGGCGGCGGCATCGTCTCGGAGCCGCTGACCTTCGATTTGATCCTGTCGTCGTTCTACACCATCTGGATCAAGGCCGATCCGGAAGAACACATGATGCGCGTGCGCAAGCAGGGCGACCTGCGGCCGATGGCCGACGACCGCTCGGCAATGGCGGAATTGCGCAACATCCTGGTGAGCCGCGAGCCGCTTTATTCCCGCGCGGCGGCGGTGGTGGATACCGCCGGACTGTCGGTGGATGCCGCTGCGGCGCGGCTGGTCGATTCGATCCGGCCGGTGCTGCAGAACGAGGCGCGCTCGTTCGGATTGCGGACGGTGGCGGTTTAGGATTCAGCGGTCCCATACAAAAGAAGACATTCGAGGATCGGCGCTAAACGCATCTCGCCCAAAGGCGAGCGACAGGCTCGGAGATTCGCAGATCGCCCTTGCTCCGTTGCCGTCGAGATAAATTCGCCAGGTCTGGCGGCCGGTCGGCTCCGGTTTCGCGAAGGCGGCGGGGCTCAGCACGGCCAGATTGGCCCGATGGTTGGGGTCTCTAACAGACGGATACCGAATGACTTCGACTCCGGCTTCACGTGCTTTTTCGCTGAGTGCCTGGCCAGCCGAATAGTCCAGTGGGTCGAGAATGTCTTGCAATTCGTCCATTGAAACGGCCATCAGATCGATAGCGCGCCCGGACTGCACTTCGACCGAGAATGCAGTGTACTCTGCCGCGTTCTGTGGCCATGGAGTTTCCGGGGAGTCTGCAAAGAACTTGAGACGATGAAACACCGCTTCAGCTATGGCCGTTTCCGAGTGCTCTGCCGCGTAAAAGACACCCGCGTCAGCATTCGGTCTACGAAACCTTGAACCCCAAGGGTTTCGTCTGCTGTAGCGAAACGGTGTCATCAGAAGGAAATTCAGCCCGTCGCAGTCCCGCGGTATAGGTGGCTTCGTTTCTTCGATCAGGTCTTCCAGGATCGCCTGGTCCTCCAGCGAGTCGGTCAGCTTCATCGTCGAAACAAAGTGCTGAGCTTCGACGACTCGCCAAAAGCTACCTGATAGCTGCGTGGCCCTAGATAACAGCTCGCTTGCTGTCCAAATACTGGACGACATGGGTGAGGCCATACACCTTTTGAATCAGATCTATTGGTGCGCCATTCAGCGCAATATTGCTGCTCCTCATCCACTTGCGCGCAGCCGCCTCGTCTCCCCCGACTATCGCATCCAAGGAGCGATAGAGCCGGAGAAACAGCGCTGCGAGTTCAAAGGGCTTGCCGCGACCGATTACAAACTCGCCATTCTTCATCCGAGAGACGACGGGCTCGGACAAGCCGATGATGTTGCCAAGTGCCTT
>DATEJC010000085.1:0-10490 GCA_035278345.1 Bradyrhizobium sp.
AAGGCGCCGTCGGAGGCGCGCAAGGCGCCCATGCCAAAGCCGTTGAAGACGTTCTTGTCCGGAAAGCCCCAGTCGCGCCAGGCGAGGAAGCTCGCGAAATCAACCTCGAAATAGTCGGCGCTGAGCCGTTCGCCGCTGAACACCGGCGCAGCGCCGATCAGCACACGGCCATTCCAGAGATGCGACCGCCGACGCTGCTGCTCGGCGAAATGCGCCGAGATCTCGGCGCCCCGCGCCTCGGCGAATGCCCAAGTCCGCGGCGTCACCCGCAGGTCAAGCTCGGTGACGCGACGTATGGCCAGCGGCTGCACGAGAGCGAAAGCTACTTCGTGCTTGCTCCGGTCGTCTTCGGCGCCTTCTCGACGAAGGCGTTGGTGTAGGTCTTGGTAACGTCGATGCCGGCTTTCGCCACTTCCGGCGAACCCACGCTGAACATCGCCAGCACGGCGTCGGCCCCCTTGGGGTCCATCAGTCCGGTTTTCGAGTAAACCGGCAGCATGTTCTTCAGCGCAGCGAGATAAAGCTCCTTGTTCTTGCCGACCATCTCATCCGGCATCTTGGCCATGATCTCTTCCGGCGTGTGGCTGTGGATCCAGGCGAGCGTATTGACGATCGCGTTGGTCAGCGCCTGCACTTCCTTTTCATGGCTCTTGATCCAGTCGAGCTTCGAATAGAGCGAGCCGCCCGGATAGTCGCCGCCGAACGTTTCCAGCGTGTCCTTTTGCGTGCGGGTGTCGGCGAGGATTCTGAGATCCTTGTGGTTGCCCTGCAGTACGGTGACGGCGGGATCGGCCATCACCGCGGCCTCGACCTGGCCCTGCTCCATGGCGGCGACCGCCGTCGCATTCAGACCGACGCCGATCACCGACGCGCTGGTCGGATCGAGGCCGTTCTTCTTGAGCAGATACTTGAGGAAGAAATCGGTCGAAGAGCCCGGCGCGGTGACGCCGACTTTCCTGCCGACGAGATCCTTGATCGACTTGATCTCGCCCGTGTACTTCGGCGAGACCACCAGCACGAGGGCGGGAAAGCGGTCGTAGACGACGAAGGACTGCAGTTCCTGCTTCTTGGCAGCAAGATTGACGCAATGGTCGAAATAGCCGGAGACCACGTCGGCGCTGCCGCCCATCATCGCCTTCAGCGCGTCCGAGCCGCCCTTGAGGTCGACCAGCTCTACCGCCACCCCCGCCTTCTCGAATTCGCCGAGCTGCTTTGCCAGGATGGTCGGCAGGTAGCATAGACAGCCGCCACCGCCGACGGCGATCGTGACCTTGCCTTGCGCTGCGGCAAGCGTGGTGCCCAGCGCCAGTACCAGCAACGTTGCGGCCAGCCGGCCAAACATGTTCCGCATGGGGTTCCTCCGGGAAATTTGGCCGGGACGATAGTGCAGCGGACGGGCCTTGAGAAGGCGACTTTGGTGACAAAGAGGCCCGCACACGGGGGCCGCTCCGGTCCGGCAGGCCGCACTTTATTCCATGGCGGGCGTGCGATCTTTGCGCAAGGCAACCAATGCCCCATGCTGGTCAGGCATAATTTCGCGGCATAGCATCCCCGGCACAAGAAACGCCATAAGGGAGGATTTTGCCATGAATCGCTTCACCGCAGCGTTCGCGCTTGCGGCTGCCTTTGCCGCCGGTTGCGGCGCCACGCATTTCCTGCGCCCGGCGCTCGCCGCCGAAAACATCACCGCGCAGGTCATCTCCACCGGCGAGCTGGAAGGCGACAAGATTTCGCCCCTCAACACGGGCGGCATGCGCAACAAGGTGCTTGCGGTCGCCGACGGCATGACGATCTCGATCCAGGACGGCAGCCCGCCGAAGCACATGCATCCCAACACCCACGAGATCCAGTACGTCCTCGAAGGCACTGGCACGATCTGGCTCGGCGACAAGGAAGTGACGGTGAAGCCGGGCGATCTCGTCATCATCCCGAAGGGCACGGCGCATGCGGGCACCAAGCCCCAGGGCCGCACCATCAAGGCGCTCGCGATCAAGACGCCGCCGCAGGCGCCGGACGATATCAAGCTGTTGAACTGACGGCGCTAGCGCCCCGGGAGTAGTCTCCCGGGGGCGCTCGCCCAAAATGCACCCAAGCGGTGCCGGCCGGGCAGCGCGCTCAACGCCGCGGCTGTCGTCCGCGGATACGTTCGAACCCCTGTTTTATGGCGGCAAACCGGCCATCGACGAACGGCTCGAACTCGGTATCGGTGAAAATGTACGGCCAATCGTTTTCGATGGCTTCCCGAACCAGTTCGCCGACATAGAGCGGATCGATGCCGGTGGCTACCCGCTCCTGAATCAATTTGAAGCGCTCGGCGTTAGCTCCTTGCGGCGGTCGATTTTCAATGGCGCCGGCGAGCCGCAGGGGAATATTGCGCCGTGAACTCGTGATTTGCGTGCGGATAAAGCCCGGGCACAGAACGGACACTCCGATCGCCCGCGGTGCAAGCGTCTGGCGCAGTCCCTCGGACAGCGCCACAACGCCATATTTGCTCACATCGTATGTGGGATTTGCACCGCCTGAAATAAGCCCGGCGATGGAGGCCGTGGAGACGATCTGTCCTCCCTCGCCGTGCGATTCAATGAGCGGACCGAAAATCTCGATCCCCCAGATCACCGACATCAGGTTGACCCCGAGAGTCCAATTCCAGATTGCTTCGGTCCATTCCCCATAGCCGCCGCCACCGCCAACACCCGCATTGTTGATCAGAATATGGACCTTGCCATATTTCTCGATGGTTGCGTCCGCTGCCGCCTGGAGCTCGGCCTTGAGCGAGACATCTGCTCTCACACCGTCAACGCCCGCGTTGGTGCGCTTGAGATCCGCTACGGCCCTCGCCAACGCCTCCTCCTCAATGTCGCACAGCATGACCTTCACGCCTGCCTGCGACAGCGCCGTCGCGATCCCCAATCCGATCCCCGATGCGGCGCCCGTGACGAACGCGGTCTGTCCAGACAGGTCTTTCATGCGCGTCTTGTCCTCCGTGGATTCCGGTCTCGCCAGAGACGTTTGTCGTATCCAGTGCCTTTCAACCATAGTCCACGCCAGCACGTCTACGATCGCGTGCATGTTGCTTACGAACGATATTCCGTCAGCGCCATAGGGTTGGCAAAGCGCAAGCGTGCCCATCTTCACGAGCACGACGCAAAAGGTGGGCACGGTGCAAGGGCGCCTTTGCCCACCCTACGCAATCGCTTACCCCCTGCCCTCCGTCGACGCCGGCCGCCACACCAGCAGCCGGCGCTCCACCAGCGTGACGGCGAAATCGATCAGGATGACGAACACCGACAGCACGAACATGCCGGCAAACACGGCAGCGACGTCGAACACGCCTTCGGCCTGCTGGATCAGATAGCCGAGCCCGGCGGCCGATCCCAGATACTCGCCGACGACGGCGCCGACCACGGCAAAGCCCACCGAAGTGTGCAGCGAGGAGAACATCCACGACAGCGCCGAGGGCCAGTAGACATGCCGCGTCAATTGCCGCTCGCTCATGCCCAGCATACGGCCATTGTCCAGCACCGTTGTCGAGACTTCCTTGACGCCCTGATAGACGTTGAAGAACACGATGAAGAAGACGAGCGTCACGCCGAGCGCGACCTTGGACCAGATGCCGAGCCCGAGCCACAGCGTGAAGATCGGCGCCAGCACGACGCGCGGCAGCGCGTTCACCATCTTCACATAGGGATCGAAGATCGCGGCAATGCGCGGCTGGCGCGCGAACCAGAAGCCGACGAGCACGCCGAGCACCGAACCGATCACGAAGGCGAGGAGCGACTCCCACAGCGTGATCACAAGGTGCTTCCAGATCGTGCCTTTGGAAAACCAATCCACGATCTGGCTGCCGACGTCGACGGGGTTGGAGAAAAAGAACGGCGGCAGCAGGATCTTCCCGAACACCGGTACGGTAGCGAAGAACTGCCACGACGCCAGCGCCACGACGGCGACGGCGACCTGACAGAGCAGAAGCGTGAGGCGCGACATCAGACCGCCTCCGCGCCCAGCGAGGATTGCGCGTAGCCCTTCATGACCTCGTCCTTCAAGACGCTCCAGATTTCCCGGTGCAGCTCGTGAAATTCCTTTTCCATGCGCACCTCGGAAATGTCGCGCGGGCGCTTCAGCGGCACCCGCCAATCGCCGATGATGCGGGCGGAAGGGCCGGCCGACATGATGACGACGCGGTCGGCGAGCGCGATCGCTTCCTCGAGGTCGTGGGTAACGAACAGCACCGCCTTGCGGTCGGCGTTCCACAATTCCAGCAGCAGATTGCCCATGATCTGCCGGGTCTGGGCGTCGAGCGGGCCGAACGGCTCGTCCATGAGAAGGATTTTGGGATCGCGGATCAGCACCTGCGCGAGGCCAACCCGTTTTCTTTGGCCGCCGGAGAGCATGTGCGGATAGCGGTTGCCGAACGCGCCGAGGCCAACCGAAGTGAGGAAGGCCTGCGCACGCTGCCGCGCCTTCCCTTGCGGTACGCCCCTGATGTCGAGCCCGATGGCGACATTGTCGATCGCGGTCTTCCAGGGGAACAGCGCATCGGCCTGGAACAGATAACCAGCGTCGCGGTTCAACCCCGTCAGCGGCTGGCCGAAGATCGCTACCTGCCCGGAAACGGGCTTGAGCAGCCCGGCGGCGACATTGAGCAGCGTCGATTTTCCGCAGCCGGTGGGGCCGACGATGGCGACGAACTCGCCATTGGCGACGGACAGCCGGGCCTTCTCCACCGCGGTATAGGTGCGGGAATCGGCAAGGCGAAACGCCACCGTCGTGTCCTCGAGCGCAATCGCCGCCGGCTCTGCCGTTGCCAAGATGCATCCTCCCCGTTTTGACAAGCCTTAGCGTCTTGGCAGAACAAGTTCAACGCGGCGGCGTGGCGTGGTAGTTGATCTCTGACCCTCCCCTGGTGGGGAGAATGAAGACCAGAGGCACCATGCCCACGGCCCCCCTGATCGCCTATGCGAATGTGGCAAAGCGCTTCGACGGCGGGCGTGTGGTGGCGGTGAACGACGTATCGCTTGCGGTCGCCGAGGGCGAATTCCTGGCCATTGTCGGCGGTTCGGGCTCCGGCAAGACCACGCTGCTGCGGCTGGCCAACCGCCTGATCGAGGCGGACCGCGGCACCATCACGGTCGAGGGTGAAGACGTGCGCGCGGCCGATCCGATTCTGCTGCGCCGGCGCATCGGCTATGTCTTCCAGAGCGGCGGACTGTTTCCGCATATCAGCGTAGCCGACAATATCGGAATCACGCCAAAGCTCCTCGGCTGGACCGTGCAGGAAATATCGACGCGCGTCGATGAGCTGCTCGATCTCGTGCAGCTGGAGCGCACCCCCTACCGCGATCGGCTGCCGCATGAGCTTTCCGGCGGCCAGCGCCAGCGGGTCGGGGTGGCGCGGGCGCTTGCCGCAAAACCGCGCATCGTGCTGATGGACGAGCCGTTCGGGGCGCTCGACCCCTTAACCCGCGATGCGCTTGGCGAGGATTATCGCGAGCTGCACAGGAAGCTCGGCCTGACCACCGTCATGATCACCCATGACATGACCGAAGCGGTCCTGCTCGCCGACCGCATTGCGGTGATGCGGTCCGGCAAGCTGCTGGCGCAGGGCACGCCGGAGGAGCTTGCGAACAGCGGCGATGCTTACGTCGGCGAACTCCTGCGCACGCCGCGGCGACAAGCCGAACGGCTGAACGAGGCGCTGCCGCGGGGTGGCGCATGAGCATGCTGTCAGACCCGCGCTGGGGCGAAGCGCTGGCGCATCTGCCTGATTATCTCGGCAATCACGTGCGCGTCAGCGTCACGGCGCTCGCGCTCGGGCTTGCGGTGAGCCTGCCGCTTGCGATCGCCTCGCGCAATCGCCCACTGCTGCGCGGCGCGCTGCTCGGGCTTGCCAGCATCGTGCAGACCGTGCCCGGACTGGCGCTGCTCGCGCTGTTCTATCCGCTGCTGCTGGCGCTGGCGGCGATCACGCTGTCCTGGTTCGGCTTCGCCTTCTCTGCCTTCGGCTTCCTGCCGGCGGTGCTGGCGCTTGCGCTTTATTCCATGCTGCCGGTACTGCGCAACACCATCACCGGCCTGAACGGCGTCGATGCCGCCATCCTCGAGGCCGCGCAGGGCGTCGGCATGACGCCGCGGCAATCGCTCGTGATGGTGGAACTGCCGCTGGCGCTGCCGGTCATGATGGCGGGCATCCGCACCGCGGCGGTCTGGGTGATCGGCACCGCGACGCTGTCGACGCCGATCGGCCAGACCAGCCTCGGCAACTACATCTTTGCGGGACTGCAGACCCAGAACTGGGTGTTCGTGCTGTTCGGCTGCCTCGCTGCGGCTGCGCTGGCCTTGCTGGTCGATCAATTGCTGGCGCTGATCGAGACGGGCCTGCGCAATCGCCGCCGCGTGCGTGCGGTGCTGGGCGGGGCTGGCATTGCGGCGCTGGTGGCGGCGACGCTGGTCCCGACGCTGGCGCGCCCGTCATCGAGCTACATCGTCGGCGCAAAGACCTTTGCCGAGCAATATGTGCTGTCGGCGCTGATGGCGCAGCGGCTGCGCGCGGGTGGCCTCACGGCCAGCACGCGCGAGGGGCTCGGCTCCAACGTGATCTTCGATGCGCTGGCGTCCAACGATATTGACGTTTACGTCGATTATTCCGGCACGCTGTGGGCGAACCAGTTCCACCGCAGCGATATCAAGCCGAGAAACGAGCTGCTCGCCGAGCTGAAAGGCATTCTGGCGAAGCAGAACATTACCTTGCTCGGCGAGCTCGGTTTCGAGAACGCCTATGCGCTGGTGATGCCGCGCAAGCGCGCCGCGGAGCTCGGTATCAAGAATATCGCCGATCTCGCCCCGCGCGCGCCGACGCTGTCGATCGCCGGCGACTACGAATTCTTCTCGCGGCCGGAATGGGCGGCGCTGCAGAAGGCTTATGGGCTCTCGTTCCGCGGCCAACGGACGATGCAGCCGGACTTCATGTATGCCGCGGTGGCTTCCGGCGAGGTCGACGTGATCGCGGGCTATACCAGCGACGGGCTGATCGCGAAGTACGATCTGGTCGTGCTGGAAGATCCCAGGCGCGCGATCCCGCCCTACGACGCAATTTTGCTGCTGGCGCCGAAGCGCGCCGGCGACGAGAAGCTCAAGGCTGCGCTGCAGCCGCTGCTGGGCAAGATCGATATCGCCGCCATGCGCGAAGCCAATCTGCGCGCGGCGGGGAATGACGCGTCATCGTCGCCCGATGCGGTGGCGCGGTGGCTGTGGGAGAAGGTGGGGAATAAGTAGCGATCCGTAGGGTGGGCAAAGCGAAGCGTGCCCACCTTCGAGTGCACGGGGCGCGGAGGTGGGCACGGCGCAAAGCGCCTTTGCCCACCCTACGGTCTTCTCCTCGCTATGACGAACTGGCCTACAGCCCCTTGATCAACCCCGCATCGATCAGGAGGCGATTGAACCGCCGCGCCTCGGCGCCCTTGCTGCAGCTGTAGAACACACCCTTGCAGCGGAGCATGATGTTCTTCTGCTCGGCAAAGGACGGGTCGAGCGGCACGCCGGCCGCGTCCTGGATCACGATGGGCAGATAGGCCGCATCGAGGCTGGCCAGCGCCGATGAAAGGTCATTGGCGCGGAAGTTGACGGTGTCGATCGCGTAGTAGGTCGAGAAGTACCTGGGGTCGGCGGTCATTATACGCCGCGCCAGATGGGCGCGGTCGATGCCGGGCTCGATCATCTTTTGCGAGATCGCCGGCTGATGATCGCCGAAGCGGACGATCAGGAACGACTCCTCGGGATAATCGCGTTTCAGCCTGGCGAGGAATTGGCCGTAGTCACGCGCGGTGACGGTTTGCCGGCGGACATATTCGTCGATCTCGGCGGTGTTGCCCGGCGCCCTCCAGTCCGGCGTCAGCTCCGGCTTGTAGACGTCGGTCCAGGGGAAATGGTTGGCGGTCAGATACAGGAACATGAAGACCGGCGCGCGCGCCGGCACCTCGCGTGAAAACACCTTCAGCGCCTGGTCGAAATAGAAAGCGTCGGGCTGCATGTCCTCGTTGACGCCCATCCCGGCCATGTCGATGAACTCGTCGACGCCGAGCGCCTTCTGGAATGTGCGGGCGCTGAGGAAGTCGCCATAGGTCGGATAGAGCGAGACGGTCTTGTAGCCGCAGCGCTGCAACGCGGCGGGCAGGCCGCGCGTGACACGTCCGGCCGCGATGCGTGTGACGTAGAACTTGAGATCGCCGAAGGAGCGCGCGGAAAGGCCGGTTATCACGTTGAACTCGGTGTACCAGGTCGGCCCGCCGGTCGCTTCCGCCACGAATGTCCGCTGCTTGCCGTCGGCGGATTTGAAATAGTCGGTGTACCCGGCCGGCACCTTGATGCCGGGCGCCGCGGTCACGTCAAAGCTGGACTCGTCCAGCATCATGATGATGTGCGGGCGCTTGACCTTGGCGTCGCATTCCGCAGGCGGCGGCAGCGAGATCGGCGCGGCGGCATGCGCGCCGCGCGCCAGCGGCAGCGCGGGGTGCGACGGCGGATCGGCCTCGAGCCACCCCGTGGAGCTGAGGCGCGACACCGCGACCACGCCGGATCGCGCGAGGTTGGAGATGTGGTTGACGCCCTGGAACGGCTCCCAGGGCTGCTCGGGGACGGCGATCGCCATGCCCGATATCGAGACGGTGGCGAAGGCGAGCAGCGCCAGCGACGCCTTGCGGCTGATGCGGAACGGATCGGTGCGCCAGATCAGCCACAGCAATGGGACGGCGGCGATGGCCGACAGCAGCAGCGGCAGCTTCAGCCGCGGGAATACCGACAGCAGGAACGAAAACGTGTCGCGATCGATGATCAGGAAATCGAGGAAGGTGATCGAGAGCTGCAGGATGTCGAACTTGAAGCGCGAGAACGCGATCAGGACGACGGTTGCCACCAGCGACAGCGCCGCGGCAATACCCGGCCGCGGCAGCAACACCAGCACGAGGCAATTTGCGAACAGCCATGCGAATAATGACAGCGTGATGGCGAACGGGCCGTATTCCGTGCTGAAGAGCGCGTAGAGCGCGGTGAGATGCAGCACCGCCACAGAGGCAACGCCGATCCTGTTCCGCCAGGTCCAGGTCCCGCTGGCTTCCCTTCCCGCCTCGGCTTTGCCGGTTTCCGCCATGCGTGTTCCCGGCTACAGGTTCTTTACAAATCCCGCTTCGATCAACAGGCGATTGAAGCGTCGCGCTTCGGCGCCGTCCTTGCAAGTGTAGAACCGGCCCTTGCAGCGCAGCATGATGTTCTTCTGTTCCTCGAAGGAGGGATCAAGCGGGATGCCGGCGGCTTCCTGCACCACCAGCGGCAGATAGGGCGCCTCGACGGCGTCCATGATCGCCGGGCTCTTCGCCGGCTGGAAGTTCACGGCGTCGATGGCGTAGTAGGTGGTGAAGTAGCTGGGATCGTAGGTATCGAACTTGCGGGCGACGGCGGCTTCATCGAGGCCGGGATCGAGCAGGTTCGAGGAAAATTCCGGCTGATGATCGCCATAGCGAACGATCAGGAACGGCTGGTCGGGGAACTTCTTCTTCAGCTCCGCAATGAAGTTCTTGTACTGCTCGGCGCTGAGCGCCTGCCGGCGCAGATATTCGTCGACGAACGGCTCGTTGCCGGGCGCGCGCCAGGACGGCAAGAGGTCCGGGCGATATTTCGTCTCCCACGGGAAATGATTGGCGGCGAGATAAACGTAGGTGAACAGCGGCGTCTTGGGCGGCTGCTCGCCGATCAGCTTCACGGCCTTGCCGTAGAAGAAGCTGTCGGGCTCGATGCCCTTGGCGCCCATGTCCCTGGCGTCATAGAAGTGCTGGATGCCGGTCGTGGTGTGGAAGCCGCGCGCGCTCATGAAGGCGCCATAGGCCGGATAGAGCGACACGGTGCTGTAGCCGCAGCGGCGCAGCGCCATCGGCAGGCCGCGCTCGACCCGGCCCGAGGCGATGCGGGTGACGAAATAAGAAAAGCGGCCGAACGAGCGCGAGGACAGACCCGCCAGCACGTTGTATTCGGCAAGCCAGCTGGAGCCGCCGCTGCTCTCGGCGAGGAACTTGCGCTCCTTGCCGTCGAAGGATTTGAAGTGACTGCCATAGCCCGCCGGCACCTTGACCCCGGACGCCTGGCGGATGTCCCAGCTGCTCTCGTCGTGGATCAGGATGATGTGCGGGCGGCGGCCGGCGACGTGGCAGGAATCCACCAGCGGTATCTTCAGCCGATCGACAAGCGCGGCATCCGATTGCATGAAGCCGTAGCTGGTGAAGTCGGAAACCGCGGTCACACCTGACAGTGCGAACTTGGAGAAATAGCCCTCGTCGTAATAGCCGCGCCAGGATTCATCCGGCCAGATCACGGCGTAACCCGTCAACGCGGCGGTACATGCCAGCACGCCGGCCGCGGCCGGCAGGCGGCGGATACGGAACGGATCGAGCCACCACAATGCGTACATCAGGGGCAGGATGACGATGGCCGCGAGCACCACGTTC
>DATEJC010000086.1:0-2978 GCA_035278345.1 Bradyrhizobium sp.
GGCGAGAAAGCGACTTCACGCACAACTCCGGCGGCATATGAACCTGCAAATTCGCGCCCAGCTTGAATGCGGCACGCGCCGCGCCGGTCAATTCGCCCGCCGGTGCTCGACCAGCGCCTGGCCGAACGCCTCGAACAACGCACGGTTGATGGGGTTCTTCTGCGGATCGTATTCGGCGTGCCATTGCACACCGAGCGCAAAGCTTGGGGCATCCGCGATGCGGATCGCCTCGATGGTGCCGTCCTCGGCGACGCCCTCGATCACCACGCGCCCGCCGGGCTCGAGAATGCCCTGGCCGTGCAGCGAGTTCACGCGGATGGTCTCGCATCCCAGAATTGTCGCAAAGACGCCGCCCGGCGTCAGCCTGACTTCGTGGCGGTCGGCGAAGATCACCCTGGGATCGGGATGGATATCGCCGTTCTCCAGCCGCGGCATGCGGTGGTTCATGCGTCCCGGCAACTCCCGGATCTCCGGATGCAGCGAGCCGCCGAAGGCGACGTTCATTTCCTGCAGGCCGCGGCAGATGCCGAACAGCGGCACGCCGCGTACAACGCAGGCTTCCGCCACCGCGAGCGCCACGTCGTCGCGGTGGATGTCGTAGGGCTCGTGCTTCTCGCAGGGGTCGACGTTGAACCGCGTCGGATGCACATTGGCGCGCGCGCCGGTCAGCACCACGCCGTCAACGACTTCGAGCAAGGCGCCGACATCGGTGATCTCAGGGATGGACGGAAACATCAGCGGGATCGCGCCGGACACTTCGGCGACGGCGCGCAGATTGCGCTCGCCAACCGCCTGAACCGGGAAACGATTTTCAATACGATGCGAATTACCGATAATGCCGACGATGGGCCGTCTCATAGTCTGATCGTCTCGCGCAAGAATTCTTTTCTCGTTGGGCCACGATTCCAGGGCGGATCATGCCTCCCCCCATCAGGCGGATCAATATGTGTTGCCCGCTCCAGGCGCGCCATACCCCTGCAAGAAACTCAGCCCGTTGCGGCCAGCTTGGCGTCGAGATAGGCCGACAGGATGGTCTTCAACTCCTCCAGCAGCTTGCCGCGCTCGCCTGGCTTGCTGCGGTCGAGAGTTGCGATCATCGCCCCCGTAATGTCGGACCAGGCAGCCAGCATGCGTCCGCGCTCGGCTTTGGGCAGCCGCGGAAAGGCTTCCGAGAACACCTGGTCGAGATGACCGATCAGGGTCGCCCGCAACTCGCGCGCCAACCCGTCGAATCGCGCATGCGACTGACTGCCGGAAAACACGCAGACAAACGCATTGGCCTCAGCCTGAATGCCGGCAATCCCCTCGACGAGCCTGGCGACGAAGGCGTGCCGGTCGCGCACGACGCTGGCCGCATCGAGCTCCTCGCCCGCGAGCTTGTGGATGCGCGCCTGGAAGCGTTCGACCAGCGCGGCGATGATGTCGTCCTTGGTCTCGAAGAACTGATAGATCGATCCGACCGGCACGCCGGCCCGCTCGGCGATGAGGTTGGTGGTCACGCCGTCATAGCCGACCTCCCCGAGCAGCGCGCCCGCGGCCTTCAGGATCGATTCCACCCGCGCACGGCTGCGCGCCTGGGATGGAAGCTTGCGCAGACCGCTGCGCGGGGTGGTTGCCGGCTTTGCCATGGCTGACGTCGTAGCAGGCCATTGACAATATGAGCAAGCGCTCATATTGTGGTTAATATGAATATATACTCATATTCATCTTAGAGGCATCGACGGGAGGCCGCCATGGGCATGTTCACCAGTCTCGGCCTGCGCCGGCCGTCGCCGCCACGCGTTGCCGCACAGGGCCGTTTCCGCCTCAACGGCGTCACGGTCGTCAACCCGATGCACGGCCGGCAGGCCGGCGCGACGGTCGCCGTTGCCGACGGCGCGATATCCGACATCGCGAAAGGATCGTCGGAATCCATCGCGGATTTTTCCGGCTGCTTCGCTCTGCCCGGCCTGATCGACCTGCATGTCCATCTGCCGCCGGACAACGCGCTGAAGCTGACGCCGGGCGCGGCGCTGTCCTACCTCGCCCATGGCGTGACTTCATTGCGGGACGCCGGCGATCTCGACGGCACCGCTGTCAACGCCGCAAGCGCATTGCGGGATGGCGGCATCCACCCGGTGCCGCGACTATTCTGGTGCGGCCCGTTCGTCGGCGCCGGCAAGGCTGGCTTCAAGAACACGATCCTGCTGCCTGATGCGAGCAGGCGAGCCGCGGAGGCGGCGGCGCTCAAGGTGAAGGCTACCGGCGCGACCTTCATGAAATTCTATGAAGGCCTCACCGAGCGGATGATCCGCGCGCTGGAAGAAGCCTGCGCCAGGCACGGCCTGAAGATCATGGGCCACGTGCCGGCGGGACTGACATACGAATACGCGCGCATTCCGGAGGTGCAGCATTTCTTCGGCGTACCCGAGCCGCACACGCTGGAGCGCGACTCCCTGCTCAACCGCTCCTGCGACTGGCACAAGGTCGATCAGCGCCGCATGGAAGCGATCGTCGAGGCAACGCTGAAGCACGGCATCGCCAACACGCCGACCATCGTCACGAATCACCGCATGCTCTGCTATCGCGACTTTGCAGCTGCGCGGCACAGCGACGACATGAGATATGTCGCGCCGTTCTATCTCGACGTGATCTGGCATCCCGAGCGCGGCCGGCTCAATAACCGCATCGCGAGCGATTACATCGAACGGCAAGTCGTGCCAGCGATCGCGAAGAAGCAACGGCTGACAAAAATGTTGTTCGACGCCGGCGCAAAACTCTATCTCGGCACCGACGTCGCGCAGCCCTTCGTCCTGCCGGGGCTTGCCCTGAAAGAGGAGATGCGCCTGTTCGCGGAAGCCGGCATCGGCGTCGAGCAGGTCTGGAAACTCGCAACGCGAGATGCCGGCGAGCGGCTTGGGGTCGCCGGTCTCGGCCGTATCGAGGCCGGTGCGCCCGCTGACATCCTGCTGTTCCGCCGCGACCCCACGGCGACACTG
>DATEJC010000087.1:0-2068 GCA_035278345.1 Bradyrhizobium sp.
TGTCGCCTCGCGCGCCTTTTCGACGGCGCCGGGATCGGCGACATCGACCTGGATCGCAGTGACGGCAGGCCCAATCGCTTTCGCGGTTTTCTCCGCCAGCGCGTGGTCGTGATCCCAGATCGCGACCTTGGCGCCGGAGGCAACGAAGCGCTCGGTGATGGCCTTGCCGAACCCCTGCGCGCCGCCGGTGACGACGGCGCAGCGGTTGTTGAGGTCGATCTTGTTCATTGCAGACTTCCTCTCACTTGATTCTCTTCATGGTGAGGCGGCGCCTGCGCCGTCTCGAACCATGACGCCACGGTGGGGGCTTCATCCTTCGAGACGCCGCTGCGCGGCTCCTCAGGATGAGGGGCGGGGTCAAAGCATGTAGCCGCCGTCGACGACGAGGTCGACACCGGTGGTGAATGCGGCTTCGTCGCTGGCGAGATACACGGCCATCGCAGCGATTTCCTCCGCAGTGCCGAGCCGGCCCATCTTCTGCCGGGCGATGAACTTTTCGCGTCCGTCAGGACCGGCCGTGGCGGCACGCTGCAACATCGAGGGCGTTTCCACCGTGCCGGGGCAGATGCTGTTGCAGCGGATTCCTTGGGTGATGAAATCGAGTGCGACCGCGCGCGTGAGGAGAGAGACCGCGGCCTTGGACGCGCTGTAGACATAGCGGTTGGCGGGCGGCCGCAGCGCTGCGCAGGATGAGATGTTGACGATGCTGCCGCCTCCGCCCGCCAGCATCGCCGGCAGGAACGCCTTAATGGTCCGGTGCATGGACTTGACGTTGAGGTCGAACGAAAAATCCCAGTCCTGCTCCGAACAGTCCAGAATGGTCCCGTGGTGCACGAAGCCTGCCGCATTGAGCAGGACGTCGATCTTGCCGACGCGCTTGGCGAAAGCATCGACATCGGCCGTGCTGCGAACGTCGAGCCGCGCCGCCTCGGCAATGCCTCCCTTGGGCAAAGTCGCAAGGCCCTTTTCATCGATATCGGTGGCGATCACGGAAGCGCCCTCGCGTGCGAATGCGATGGCGCAGGCCCGTCCAATGCCCGCGGCCGCTGCGGTAACAACGGCGCGTTTGCCTTTCAGGCGGTCTGACATTCAGGTCTCCTTGGAAATCTTGGACGTTCTATCTTCGCCATTGCGAGGAGCGAAGCGACGAAGCAATCCAGCTCTCTTGTCGCGGAAGGAAGCTGGATTGCCTCGCTTCGCTCGCAATGACGGTTGTTGTTGCCGCGATGGCGGGTCTTAATGATTATCCCGCGCCACGCCGACCTTGCCGGCGATGTCCTGGTAGCGGGTGGCAAGCTCCATGCAGGCGCCGGTGGCCTGCTGGCCGACGGTGTTGCGGTAGATCTCCTGCCAGGGCGTCTGGTTCGGCGGGAAGCGGAAGCCGCCTTGCGCCTTCAGCTCGGCATGCCGCTTCTTCACCTCGTCGTCCGAGATCAGGATGTTGGCGCTGCCCTTGTTGAGGTCGATGCGCACCCTGTCGCCGGTCTTGAGGATCGCAAGCCCGCCATTGGCGGCCGCTTCCGGCGAGGCGTTGAGGATCGAGGGCGAGCCCGAGGTGCCGGATTGCCGGCCGTCGCCGATGCAGGGCAGGGACAGGATGCCGCGTTTGATCAGCGCCGCCGGCGGCTGCATGTTCACGACCTCGGCGCCGCCGGGATAGCCGATCGGGCCGGCGCCGCGGATGAACAGCATGCAGTGCTCGTCGATCCCAAGCGAGGCATCGTCGATGCGGTCGTGGTAATCCTCCGGCCCTTCGAACACGATGGCACGGCCTTCCCAGGCATTGGGTTCCTTCGGATTGCTGAGATAGCGGTCGCGGAATTCCTTCGAGATCACGCTGGTCTTCATGATGGCGGAATCGAAGAGATTGCCGCGCAGCACGACGAAGCCGGCATCCTTCACCATGGGCTTGTCATAGCTCCAGATAACGTCGCCGTCGGGCGCGGGCGCATCCTTGCAGTTCTCGCCCATGGTGCGGCCGTTGACGGTCAGCGCATCTTCATGGATTCGCTTGTGCTTCATCAGTTCGTGCACCACCGCCGGCACGCCGCCGGCGCGGTGATATTCC
>DATEJC010000088.1:0-3216 GCA_035278345.1 Bradyrhizobium sp.
CCGCCGCGGCCGAGCCGCTCGGAGACCGCAAGCCCGACCGTCTCCAGCGGCGTCAGATCGGCATAGAGCTGATTGATCTGGAACGTACGGGACAGCCCGCGCAGCACACGCCTGTGCACCGCAAGATCGGTGATGTCCTGGCCCTCGAGCAGGATGCTGCCGGAATTGGGCTGCAGCACGCCGGTGAGCAGATTGATCACGGTGGTCTTGCCGGCCCCGTTCGGGCCGATCAGGGCGTGACGGGCGCCCTGCTCCACTTTCAGCGACAGGTCGCGCGTGACCTTGAGGCCGCCGAACGATTTTTGCAGGTCCCTGGTTTCGAGCGCCACCGTCATGATGCGTCGCCCTCCGGCACAGCGATTGCCGATTTGCGACCGGTGATCTTGCGGATCACCAGGTTGGGCAGCCACAGCACCCAGCGATGGATGCGCTCGCGGCCGACCATCACGATGACGACCAGCACGAGTCCGATCCAGAACAGCCAGTATTGCGGCGTGATGGCCTGGAACAGCTCCTGCAGCATCTTGAAGACGACCGCACCGATCAGCCCGCCATAGAGATAGCCGGTGCCGCCGATCACCAGCACCAGCATCAGGTCGGCGGAACGCTCGAACGAGAACACATCGAGCGAAGCCAGCGCCGTGGTCTGGGTGAACAGCGCCCCGGCGATGCCGGCATAGAACGCCGCCAGCGTATAGATCGCGATCAGGCGGCGGTTGACGGGAATGCCGATAGCGGCGGCGCGCAGCGGATTGTTCCTGATCGCGCGCAGCGACAGGCCGAACGGCGAGTGCACGACGCGGCGCGCCAGCAGGAACAGCAGGAACAGAACGATCAGGCTGTACCAGAAGCCGACCTTGCCGAACATGTCGAAGGTAAACAACCCGAGGATCGGCTGCATCTCGATGCCCTGCAACCCGTCGGTGCCACCCGTGATGTTGGAGAAGCGTTCGCCTAGCGCTTCCATCAGGAGCGCAATGCCGAGCGTCACCATCAGCCGCGTCAGGTCGACGCCGCGGATGACGAGGAAGCTGGTGAAGAAGCCGAGCACCATGGCGGCAAAGCCGGCGACCACCAGCGCAATGACCGGCTCGGTGATGATGCCATGCAGGGCAAGAAGCCCCGCCGAATACGCGCCGACGCCGAAGAAGGCGGCATGTCCCAACGACACGATGCCGGCGTAACCGAGGATCAGGTCGAGCGACAGCGTGAACAGCGCCAGCCGCAGGATGTCCGTCATGATCAGATAGCGCGACGGAAACAGGAATCCGCAGGACAACACCAGCACCCAGAAGGCGATTTCGCCCGGGCGCCACCGGCTGGAGGCCATTGCGGAGGTGGAGACGTCGTGCGCTGCAGTCATGGGTTCACCGCGCAGCGCTGCGGCCGAACAGGCCGTTGGGACGCCAGATCAGAATCACGATCATGATGGTGTAGATTACGAACGGTCCCATCTTGGGCACGTAATATTTGCCGGCGACATCGCCGATGCCGAGTAGCAGCGAAGCCAGGAATGGCCCGGTGATGCTGGAGGAGCCGCCGACCGTCACCACGATCAGGAAGTAGATCATGAACTTCAGCGGAAAATAGGGATCGAGCCCGAGGATCTCCGCGCTCAGCGCGCCGCCAAGGCCGGCGAGGCCGCATCCGAACGCAAAGGTGAAGGCGAACACCTGCGGCACGTTGATGCCGAGCCCGACCGCGGCGCGGGAATCGTCGACCGCGGCGCGCAGGCGGCTGCCGAAGCGCGTGCGCGCCAGGATCAATTGCAGCGCGACCGTCAGCAGGCCGCAGATCACGATGATCATCAGCCGGTAGCGGCCGATGCCGACGCCGAACAGGTCGAACTGCCCTTCCAGCGCGGAAGGCAATTTGATGAAGATGCGCGAGGAGCCCATGATGTAGTCGACCGCAGCCACCGACATGAAGGTGAGGCCGATGGTGAACAGCACCTGGTCAAGATGGCTGCGGGTGTAGAGATGCCGGTAGAGCGTGCGCTCCAGCGCCACGCCGATCAGCGCGCTGACGACAAATGCGAGCGGCAGCGCCGTGAAGAACGGCCAGCCCTGGTTGTTGACCAGCACCGCGCAGACATACCCGCCGGCCATGGCGAAAGCGCCATGCGCGAGGTTGACGAAGTTCATCAGCCCGAGCGTCACCGCGAGGCCGCAGGCGAGCACGAACAGCAGCATGCCGTAAGCAACGCCGTCGAACAGGATGGTGAATACGGTGGTCATGCCAGGAAGCTTGAGAATCCAGAACTTGTCATTCCGGGGCAGCGCGCAGCGCTGAACCCGGAATCTTTTTCAATAACATCGCGACCCCGCGCTAATGCGCGCCCCACGATATGCAACTGCACATCGGGAATGACGCGCTTTCGCGCGTCACTTCTTCGTCTTGCCGGAATCCTTCACTGCCTCGAAGGTCGCGAACTCCACATTGTAGAGCTCGCCGTCCACCTTCTCGACCTTGCGAATGTAGATGTTCTGCACGACGTCGCGGGTCTCCGGATCGATCGAGATAGGGCCGCGCGGGCTTTCCCACTTCATTCCCTTCATGGCTGCGACCAGCGCATCGCCGTCGGTCTTGCCACCGGTCTTCTTCAGCGCCTCGTAGATCAGGTGGATGCCGTCATAACCGCCGACTGCCATGAAGCCCGGACGGTTGTTGAACGCCTTCTTGTAGGCGGCAACGAACTCCTTGTTCATGGCGGAGGGATGCGCCGCCGAATAGAGATGCGCGGTCACCGCGCCAAGCGCAGCGTCGCCCATGTTGTTGAGCAGGTCGTCGTCCATGACGTCGCCGGGACCGATCACCTTGATGCCGCTCTTGTCGAGCCCGCGCTCGGCATATTGCTTCATGAAGTTGCCGCCCTGCCCCGCCGGCACGAACACGAACACCGCATCCGGCTTGGAATCCTTCATGCGCTGCAGGAACGGCGCGAAGTCCGGATTCTGCAGGGGCACCTTGACCTCTTCGACGATCTCGCCGCCGCCGGCGGTGAAGTTCTGCTTGAAGAAGTTGAGCGCGTCGTTGCCCGGCGCGTAGTCGGAGGTCAGCGTCGCCACTTTCTTAATGCCGTTCTTGGCGGCCCAGTCGCCGATGATGGTGGAGGACTGCGCGAGCGTGAAGCTGGTGCGCACGATATAGGGCGAGCGCTCGGTGATGATCGAGGTACCCGCCGCCATCACGACTTCCGGGATCTTGGCCTGCGTC
>DATEJC010000089.1:0-9674 GCA_035278345.1 Bradyrhizobium sp.
TCCCATATCCCTGACAATGGTGACGGCATCGACGAGATAGTACTCGCCCTTGCTGTTGGCATTTCCGATTTGGTCGAGAATTTGCAACGCGCGGCGGCCGTCGAACGCCATCACGCCGGCATTGCACAGCGTGATCTTGCGTTCCTCGGCGCTGGCGTCGGCCTGCTCGCGGATCGCGACGAGCTTTCCGCCTTCGATCAAGAGCCGGCCATAGCCTGTCGGATCCGCGGCACGGAAACCGAGCACCGTCAATGCCGCGCCGCCTGCGAGCGGCGCGCGCATCCGCGCAAATGTCTCGGCCGAAATCAACGGCGTGTCGCCGAATGCGATGATCAGGTCATCGGCGCCCTTGGCAATCGCCTCGCGCGCCGCCAGCACGGCGTGCGCGGTTCCCAACCGCTCGCGCTGGACGAAGGTCGCGGCGTCCGCGCGCAGCCGCCTGGCCTCGGCCTCCACGGCCGCATGATCGGGCCCGACAACGACGGCGAGCGCGGTTCCCTGCCCGTGCGGCGCAGCCTGCAGCACATGCGAGAGCAGCGACTGGCCGGCGACCGGATGCAGCACTTTCGGCAGCGCCGACCGCATGCGCGTGCCCTCGCCGGCGGCGAGCACGACCGTGAGACTGGAACGGGCGGTCATTCGAATCCGTAACTCCAAGACAAGCGCCGCCGTCTTAAAGCGTTTTCCCCTGCAAAGGAAAGGTGATTCGCGACGCGGGAACGTGGCGGATTCAGGGTCGACCGGCATTTCCTGATATCTTTGCGGTTGATTCGGCAGGCCTTGAGGAGGGCCAACGACGTTTGGCCAAGAATTCCGACCATCTCGCCGACCTTGAAGCCGAAGATACCGGCGGCCTGTTCAGCACCCTGCTGGCCGACGAAAACGATTTTGACCGGCGCCGCACCTTGTGGCGGGTCGCCTCCTGGGGCGTGGTCACGGTCGCAGCCGTGGCCGGCGCCGTGATGGCCAACCAGTCCTCGCTCGGCTGGCGGCGCGACCAGGCCGCGACGGCCGACTTGGTGCAGCAAGCCAATCGCCTGCAGACCGTGGCGCGCGAAAGCCAGAACGAGGCACGGCGACTGGCCTCGGCCGTCGAAACGCTGAACAACGATCGCGATCGTCTCTACACGCGCGTCACGATGCTGGAACAGGGGCTCGACTCCGTCACCGGCGCCATCGCCAGGCAGAACGCGTCGCCGGCCGCTCCGCCGGTGCCCGACGCGCAAGCCGCCGCACAACCTGCGGCTCCCGCTGTTGTGCCGGTCGCGACGAAGCAGGTGGCTCAGCCTGAAAAGATCACGGCCGCGGCGAGCGCCGAGCCGCCACCCGCGAGCACCGCGGCGGTGAAGGAAGTCCCGATCAAGCCGGCCGCGATGCCGGCAACGCCGCTCGTCGAATCCAAATCCATGATGGCGCCGCCGGATCCGGCTGCCGGAAAACTGTTCGAGCCGTCAAAGCCTGCGGGCAGCGTTACGGCCGAGGCCATCCCGATCATCGTCGCTGCGACACCGTTCAACGAACGCGCCGAGCAAGACGCGGCAGACGCCGCTTTGCCAAAAGTCCAGCGCACCGAATTCGGCGTCGATGTCGGCGGCGCCAATTCGATCGCCGGCTTGCGCGCATTGTGGAAGGGCTTGTTGAAGTCGCGGTCGAACGCGCCGCTGGCGGCGCTGCAACCGATCATCGTGATCCGCGAAGGCACCGGAGGCCGCGGCATGCAGCTACGGCTCGTCGCCGGTCCCCTCAGCGATGCAGCGGCCGCCGCCAAACTCTGCGCGGCCATGACCGAGAGCGACCGGGATTGCGAGACCGCCGTCTATGACGGTCAGCGCCTTACGTTCAAGGGCGATGACGCCCCGCCGGTTGCAAAGCCGGTTTCGCCGGCCGCGCCACGCAAGAAGAACGCGCCGCAAAAGCGCGCAGCGCTCGAGGAGCCGAAAAAGCCGGAGCCGCCGGGCTGGACGTCGTTCTTCAACAAAAAGAACTAGCATGATGAGAGAGGCTGAACTGGAGCGGCATTGGGAAATTACCTCTCCCTCTGGGAGAGGTCGGCGCGCAGCGCCGGGTGAGGGATTACGGTCCCTCGTGAGAGCGGCGCCCCTCACCCGATTTGCTTCGCAAATCGAGCTCTCCCGGAGGGAGAGGTGAAACTGGGTCTGCCGGCCGACTGATGCGACCAAACGTCATCACCCGCTAACGGCAAAACACCGTCATCACAATGACTTGTCGATAGTGCTTGATGTCTCCTGACATATGCCGTGACGGCTTGTCCCGCACGCCGAACCCCGCCATATTCGCCGCATGAAAAAGACCCCGTTCCGGCTGACGCCATACCAGGTGCAATTCCTGCTGGTCGTCGGCTTCGTCACCGTCGGCTACGCGCTGTATCTGCGCTACCTCGCCATCGAACTGTCGACCGTAGCGCTGGCGTGCGACGCCGGCGTGCAGAGCATGGCCTGCAAGATGCGCTCGCTTGCGACCTATCTGTTCAGGCATTCGGTGTTCGGCATCGTCGCATTGATCATCGCGGCGTTGCATGTGATGCGGCCGTCGATCGTGCTGCTGACGGGCGGACTGGTCGCCGCCGGTCTCGGCATCGTGCTCTACAACATCACGCTGTCCGGGATCGCGATCGGCCTGCTTATTTTGGGCTTTGCTCGGCCCGCGCCCGCCACAGCGTAAGCGCAAACAGCAGGTACATCGCGCAGGTCCATATCGACTGCCAGTTGTCCCTGCCTTCGTTGATTCCGACATAGACCGCGGCGATGGCGAGCAGGCCCGCGAATACGGATTCCGCAATCGGGCGTGTGCCCGACTGCGGACGGTTCAGCACCATCAGGCCCATGAACGGCACCACAGCCATGGTCAGCGACGCGTAGGGGAAGTCGCGATAGCGGGGATCGAAGGTGAAGCCCAGCGCGGTTTCGGCCGCGATCACCGCAGTGATTGCCAGCACGATCGTGAGCAGGATCGTGAGCACCGAACGGCTCTTGTAGTCGCGCGGCCCGAGCAACTCGAGGAAGGTCGGCAGCGATCGTCCGGACATGAGCGCATGGGCGCACAGCAGCGGCGATGCGATCGCGGCCGCAAGCAGCGCCCCCCATTTCAGCCAGCCGCCGATGCCGTAGCTCTCGTAGAACATCTTGTCGGCGGCAATGCCGAACAGGCTGCCTGCCGTGGTCGCGGAAATCGCGACCACGATCCAGGAAATTACCCGCGGCGTCCAGGGCCGCCGCCGCAAGGTGAGGATCGCGGCGAGGAAGGTGAAGAAGCTCAGCACCATGCCCGATGCCATCTGCAGCTTCCACAGGGGGAAGTTGCTGATGGCGACTCCAGGCGGGTACTTCACGGCGCGCTGGTAGGCATCGAACAGGCCCCAATAGCCGCCGACCGTGCCCTCGAGCTGGCGCTTCCAGGGCTGGTCATAGGCCTCGATCAGGTTGACGCGGAACCCTTCGCGCCGGGCAAGGTCGAGGATTTCCGAAACGACCCGCGCCTGGCTGGTACGCGACGGCAATGCGCCCTCGCGCATCCGGCCGTAGCTCGGCCAGCCGGTCTCTCCCAACAGAATTTCCTTGCCCGGAAACGCCACCGCCATGCGCCGGCGGATGGAATCGACGTGGGACGCGGCGAACTTGGCCTTGATCGGAATATCCTCCCAATAGGGAAGGATGTGGATGGTGACGAAGTCGACGGCGTCATAGACCTCGCGGTTCTTCAGCCAGTACTCCCAGACGTCGGCATAGGTGACGGGCACCCCCTGAACCTGCGACTTCACGCTGCGGATATTGGCGACGAGATCGGCGGCGGTCATTTCGCCGCGAAGCAACACCTCGTTGCCGACGACGAGCGCCGTGACGGTGCCGGGATAGTTTTTGGCGAGTTGCACCGCCGTCGAAATCTGCGCCAGATTCTTGAAGCGGTTGCTGCCGAGCCAAATGCCCTGGATGACCTTGAGCCCGAGCTTGGCGGCCAGCGCCGGCACCTGGTCCACCCCGTTGTCGATGGAATAGGTGCGGACGCAATCGGTGACCTTCGCCAGTTGCGCGAGGTCCTCGGCAATCTGTTCCGCCGATATCTGGGTGGTTTCGACCAGCGGCGTCTGCGCCCCGCGGAACGGCGCATAGGACACGCATTGCAGCTTGGCATTGGGGTCGATCGGTGCGCGCGCCAAGCTGATCGGCGTGGCCAGCCACCACCACACCGCGGCAATCGTAGCGAGGGAAATCAGGAAGAGCGCCAGCGGCGTACGAAGAGAAATCGGTTCCATCCTCCGGGCGGGGCTCGTCGATTAGCGCCTCGCCAGCCGTCTGCCAAGTGCAGCATTGCGACACGCAGCAACCAATTGCCGCGGGGAGGCTTTACCACGGCGCGATAAAGTTGTGACTTTGCTGGACAAAATCCAAGATTCACGTCATTTGGAATCCGCTGCCGTTCCCGCCGCATTGGGGGCCCAATTCAACGGCAACAAGCCCGTGCGCCCGGGTCCTGGCGCTGGAAGTTCAAACTAATCGGGGAAAGTATGCGTCGCCGGGTACTCAAGCTTCGAAGTATGGTCCTGCGTCACGTTGCCCCGGCCGCATTGGCCCTCCTGATGGGAGCTACCGGCGCTTTCGCCCAAAGCGGCACCCCGGCGCCCCAGGACCAGCAAAAGAACGCCCCGGACAGCAAGTCCGCCGAAGCCGTCAAGGACAATGAGCGCAAGGCCGCCGAATTCGTCGAGGCCCAGCAGGCCATTAACGGCCCCGCCGGCAACCCCGAATGCGTCTGGCTCGGCCGCCGCGTGGTCCGTCTGATGTGGTTGGACGACCTCGACACGGCATTCCGCCACCTCGACCTCTACGACCGCTTTGGCTGCCCGGGCGGCCATGTCCAGGCGAGTTTCCGCTGCCTGACCCGCTTCGGCGCCCAGATCGACGACAAGGTGCCGCGCAGCCTCGATACCCGAATTCATGCCTGCTGGATCAATCCCGGCGCCCAGCCCCAGGCGGCTGCCGCCCCAGCTCCGGCCCCTGCCACGGCAGGCAGTGCGGCGCCTGCGCCCGCCCCTGCGCCCGCTGCGGCAGCGCCGGCTCCCGCCAAGTAGACCGCGCCCAAGAACCTGGGCCGCTTCCAGCTGGGATGAACGCCATCTGAACGCCCGCGCCCTTAAAAGGCCATGGCGACATACCAGTTGTCCGGTTGTCTAATCGCGCGGCGAGATTATCCTAAAGCAGCCGCGATGTCGGTCGAACCTAGGGGACAGGTTCGCTACAGTTAATAGAGCCCCGCATGGTTTGGTCGCGATGCGCGCCGTCGTCGCAGTTCTTCTATTTGTAACCGCCGTTCATGCCGGACTCTGGGGCCTTCTGCAGGAAAAGCAGACTGCGCCTGACTTCCACGGCATGCTGCCGAGCGTTTCCTATGCGCCGTTCGACGGGACCGGCCATCCCGACGTCGACAATATTCCGACCGTCGAGAAGATCCGTGCCGACCTGAAGAAGCTCGCCACGATGACCAGGGCGATCCGACTCTATTCCTCCACGGGAGGTGTCGAGCTGGTGCCGCCGATCGCCGCCGAATTCGGCCTCAAGGTCATGGTCGGCGCCTGGATCGACAAGAATACCGACCGCAACGAGCGTGAGATCGACGCCGCCATCCAGCTGGCCCGGCGCAACAGCAACGTGATCGGCGTCGTGGTCGGCAACGAGGTGATCTACCGTGGCGAGCAGAAGGTCGACGACCTCATCGAGATGATCAAGCGGGTCAAGAAGTCGGTAAGCGTGCCGGTGACGACAGGCGAGATCTGGCACGTCTGGCGCGAGTTTCCGCGGCTCGCCAACAACGTCGATTTCATCGCCGCGCACGTGCTGCCCTATTGGGAAAACTTCAGCGACCGGCAGGCGGTCGATCAAGCCGTGGATCGATTTAACCTTCTGCGCGACCTGTTCCCGGGCAAGCGGGTAGTGATCGCCGAATTCGGCTGGCCAAGCGCGGGCTATAACCTGCTCAACGCCGTTCCCGGCCAGTTCGAGCAGGCCTCGGTACTGCGCAACTTCGTCACCCGCGCCGAAGCCATCGGCATGGACTACAACATCGTTGAAGCGATCGATCAGCCCTGGAAATTCTTCGAAGGCGGCGTCGGTCCCTATTGGGGCATCCTCAACGCAGCGCGCGAGCCGAAGTTCGCCTGGACCGGGCCGATCGTGAACCAGGACTACTGGAAGCTCGCCACCATCGCGCTTCTGGTCGGCGTCCTGATGTCGCTGCCGATCCTGCGGCTGAGCGAGCCGACGGTGATGCAGGCGCTGGTGCTTTCGGCCGCCGCCAACGGCGTCGGCGCCTGGGCTGCAACGGTGTTCTCCTACTGGAACACGCATTATTTCGTCTGGGGTTCGGCGTTCGCGCTGGGCCTCGGCATGGTGCTTCTGGTGCCGCTGGTACTGATTGCGATGGCCCGGATCGAGGAGATCGCGGCCGTCGCCTTCGGCCGCGGCCCGCGCCGGCTGGTCACCAAGACGGCAGCGCTGGCGCCCGCGACCATCGGCGAGAACCTCGCCTTCCCCAAGGTGTCGATCCACATCCCCGCCTATTACGAACCGGTGGAGATGCTGAAGCAGACGCTCGATGCGGTGTCGCGGCTCGACTATCCGAACTTCGAATGCGTTGTCATCATCAACAACACGCCCGACCCGGAATTCTGGCAGCCGATCCAGGACCACTGCCGTGCGCTGGGCGAACGATTCAAGTTCATCAACGCCGAGAAGGTTCAGGGTTTCAAGGCCGGCGCGCTGCGTATCGCCATGGACCGCACCGCTGTCGACGCCGAGATCATCGGCATCATCGACGCAGATTATGCGGTGCATCCGGACTGGCTGAAGGATCTCGTTCCCCTGTTCGCCGATCCACGCGTCGGCCTCGTGCAGGCGCCGCAGGAGCATCGCGACGGCGACCGCTCGCTGATGCACTACATCATGAACGGCGAATATGCCGGGTTCTTCGACATCGGCATGGTCCAGCGCAACGAGTTCAACGCCATCATCGTGCACGGCACGATGTGCCTGATCCGCCGTGCCGCGATGGACATGGCCGGCGGCTGGTCGAGCGACACGATTTGCGAGGACACCGACCTCGGGCTGACGATCCAACAGCAAGGCTGGCTCACGCATTACACCAACACGCGCTATGGCGAGGGCCTGCTGCCCGACACCTATGAGGCGTTCAAGAAGCAGCGCCACCGCTGGGCCTATGGCGGCTTCCAGATCGTCAAGAAGCACTGGCGGCGCTTCCTGCCCGGGGCGAGCCGGCTGACCCCGGAGCAGCGCCGCGAATTCAGTCTCGGCTGGCTGAACTGGCTGGGGGCGGAAAGCCTTGGCGTCGTGGTCGCCATCCTCAACTTGATCTGGGTGCCGATCGTCGCCTTTGCCGACATCGCCATTCCCGACAAGATATTGACGCTGCCGATCATCGCAGCCTTCGTGGTGTCGCTGACGCATTTCCTGGCGCTGTACCGGCTGCGGGTGAAGATCAAGGCAGGCCAGATGCTTGGCGCCATGATCGCGGCGATGAGCGTGCAGTGGACGGTGTCGCGCGCGGTCGCCCAAGGCCTGATCACGGAGCATCTGCCGTTCGCCCGTACCTCCAAGGGCGGCCTCTCGCGGATGTCGATCGAATTCCAGGCGTTCTGGGAAGCCGTGATCGGCGTGCTGCTGCTCGTGGGTGCGGTGGTTCTGGTGGTGACCAACGGCGCCAAGCAAGTGCGCGAAATCTACATCTTCGCAGGCGTGCTGGTGCTGCAGAGCCTGCCGTTCCTGTCGGCGGTCGCCATTGCGATCCTGGAGAATTCGCGCATCAACGAATTCGCCTTCTGGCGCAACAGCGCGGTGCGGGCCGCGGAACTGATCGGGCTGCGCCCGGTCTCGCTGCCGAAGCCAGTTCCGAGCTCCCAGCCCGTCGCCAGCGAAATCCAGCGCGAAGCCGGTTGATCGGCGGTGGAAGAACGAGCCGGCGGCCTCTTGAAGAGGCCAGGGTAAATGCCGATTTCAACAGGGTAATTCCCGGCCGGATGCTGCCCTCTTTGCGGGACTTTGCGCTATTGACCGGAGGGGGTCTGGCCCCTACACAGCGCGGGCCGGAGCATGATCCGGGCGAAGTGAGCGCGTAGCTCAGGCGGTAGAGCACGTGACTTTTAATCATGGGGTCGAGGGTTCGAGTCCCTCCGCGCTCACCAAATAATCTCTGTCCGGCCCGGACACATAGGTAACGGAACGTACCTGAGACATCGGTGACAACCTCGTGCCGAACGGGTTGTCGAGGGGTTGCAAGGTTTTCTGCTCCAGATCGAAGTATCCGAGCTCGCTTTTAACAGCGTGAAGATCGCACCCAACAAGCGCCTATCGAGATAGGCTTGCGCCGCGGACACAATCTCGTTCCTCGGCAGGGAATCGAAATATTCGAAACTAAATCGACTCGGATCTCTGCCCATGTCTTCTGCGCAGAAAGTGAGTGCAATCGCCACGACGCCAAACCCCCATAAGCATATGGCATGCAGATAGCTTGCTCTTGATCGCGGTTTTATGCCGCGGTTTGTTTGCAAGGCGTGCGGCAAGCGCGGCGGCGACGTGCGGCCGCACTTCCAGCCAGCGCGGATGGGGACGACCTACTGAGACGGCCTAACCAGTCATCGTCCTATGAGGCTTCGAGCTGCCTTGATAACGACGTCGGTGTAGCGACCATCGTTCATGCGGTCATCGGCCAACCACAATAAAGCCACGGCAATGCAGAAAGCGACAGCGGCTTTCATTGCAAAGTCCTTGCAGCAATAGAATCGCGCAACAGTTACACGCTAGGGAAAGGAGATCGCGGCGTCTGCCCGATACATAACACAATGGGCGGCCCGAATGCTTGTTGCGCTAGATCGACGAAAAGCCCGACCCGCAGGGCTTGGGGATGCTACGGGTCGGGCTCCTGGGAGTAGCCGGGGACACATCACCAGCCCCGGCGAGAGTCATTGCCTGCTTGTAATCAGGCATTTTCCCGCCAGGATTCGCATTCTTCGGAACTAGTCCTATTTCTCTTGCATCATGCCCGAGCCGATCGACCTGCCGCCCCGCCGTCGCTCAAGCCTTCGTCCGCGACATGCGCGCGTTTTTCACGGAAGAGAACGCCATCAAGCGCGACGAGATCGCGGGCCGTCGGCTGTTTGCGCTGAGCACGTTCCAACGGGCGCGGGACAAGAAGCTGCGGCTAGCCGACGTGAAAGAGATGTTCCTGCAAATGAAGGAGCATGCGTAATTTTCTACTTTTGTTGAACTATAACTGGAGGCCAAAATGTCTCGTTTCCTTCTTGCCGCGCTTTTAGCAGCCTCAGTCGTCGTCCTGGGCGTTTCGACTGCATCTGCTGCACAAAGATATGCGCCCGACCGATACTGTCTGCAGGGACGCATCTGGGGCTATCCGGGCAACTGCCAGTTCGCGACCTACGGCCAATGCATGGCAACCGCGTCAGGGACTAACGCCTATTGCGGCATCAACCCGCGTTATCGATCATATCGATGAACGCTCGGCGTTAAGCATCCGGTCAACCGAAAAGCCCTTAAGGCGCCCCCTCAACAGTAGATGACGGTCGCCTCACTTTTTGTGGGAGATCATCTCATCGACCATCCAGTAACCGGTGAGATAGGTGACAGTGAGGA
>DATEJC010000090.1:0-2672 GCA_035278345.1 Bradyrhizobium sp.
ATAGGCGCGCGCCTCGCTGATGGTCAGCGTGCGGCCCGGCTTGATGACTTCGGCGCGAAAAATAAAGCGCGTGCCACTCGCCGGCGCCAGCAGATTGGTCTTGAACTCGACCGTCAGGATATCGGAGCCCGCCGGCATCAGCGTGAAGGCCGCCATGCCGCAGGCGGTGTCGAGGCCAGCGGTAATGATGCCGGCATGGACGAAGCCGTTTTGCTGGGTCAACGCTGGCGAATAGTCCATTGCAAGATCGACCTCGCCCGGCTCCATCCGCGCGATGGAAATGCCGAGCGTGCGCATCGCCTGCTGACGGCCAAAGGTGTCGGCGGCGATGCGGCGGAAATCCGGATTCTTCGGCTCGAAGCGCGGCATGGTCGTCTCACGCCATCGCCGGCTGGGGCGCCAGATGCATTGCCGCGGCATGACGGATCGCATCCTCGAACGGCGCCGACTTCCGCAGCCTTCGGTCCATATGCACGCCGGTGATCTCGCAGGTCGCGGCGATCTCGCCGGTCTCGGCGTTGTGCATCTCATGCAGGAAGCGAACCGATTTGTCGCGCAGCTCCAGAAGCCTGCTCCTGATCTCGACGATGTCGCCGGCCAGGAGCTCGTGCTTGTAGGCGATGTTCTGCTGCACCGCCGCCATGGCGCGGCCGGATTGCCGCAAATAGCTGGGCGTCAGGCCGAGGCGGGCGAACAGGTTCCAGTTGGCCTCGTCGAACTTGCCGACATACCACATGATGTTCATGTGCCCGACATGGTCGCACTGCCACGGATAGACCGTGCCGCGATAAGTGGCTTCCTCCATCGAAATTATCCCGCTTTCGATTCCTGATACGGTAGCGTATCAGGGACATGCCGGGTTAGCAATACGGTACCGTATCACGATCGGGAGAGCGGCCCTTGTCCATCGCCACCCAGAACGACGCCCGGGCCGAGGTCTGGACGGAGGCGGGTTTCGCCGAACTGGCGCGCGGCGGCGTCGAGGGCGTCCGCGTCGAGGTGCTGGCAAAGAATCTCGGCGTCACCAAGGGCGGCTTCTACCGGCGCTTTCGCGATCGCGCGGCATTGCTGGAAGCGATGTTGGCGAATTGGAGCGCGGGGCGCATCGCCGCGATCGAGGCGCAGACCAGCCTCGATGGCGACACGGCGCGGGAGCGCTTGCGGGCGCTGACAAAGCTCTATTCGGAGCGAATGAATACGGACGCGATGGCGATCGAGCTGGCGATCCGGCAATGGGCGCGCACCGACGAGAAGGCGGCGGCCGTTGTCGCCGGCGTCGATGCGGCGCGATTGAAGAATGTCGGCCAGCTCTATCGCGCTGCCGGGCTCGCTGCCGACGAAGCCGATGCCCAGGCCTTCCTGTTCTACAGCTTCATCTTCGGCCAGAGCCTTTTGTTTCTCGAGCGCGGCCCACGGCGGCGGGCGCAGCTGGTGGCGAAATCGGCCGGCAAGCTGGTGGAAGACGAAAAATGAAACGCGGCCGGTTTTGACACCGGCCGCGTTAGTTAGTCGTCGCGAAAGCGCTTACGCCGCGCCCTTCAGCTTCTTGGTGCACTCGCTGTAATAGCCGCCGCCCTTCTGAATCCACTTCAAGCCGCCATTGGCATTGGTGGCCTTGTTGGCGTTGTACTGATCGACGCAGGTGTGCATGCGCGCCTTGCCTTCGCTCTCCTTGGAGTATTTCGGATCGACCGCGCTCGGGAATACGGCGGGGCCGGCGGGCGCCGCGGCTGCGGGAGCCGCTTCCTTCTTGGCCTGCTTGGCGGTCTCCTTCGGCGCCGCCGTCGGCGCGGCGGCCGTCGGAGCAGGCGTTGCATCGGCACCGCACTGGGCCTTGCGGAAGTCGTTCCACTTCTGGCCGGCCAGCGTGCCGGCGGCCTTGGCGGCCTGGTATTTGGCGCTGCATTCCTGCGTGGTCAGCGCCTGCGCCGGCGAGGCGGCGGCAAAGGCGAAACCGGCGAGCGCAGCCGCGCAGATTAGTTTGGCGTGAGTGTTCATCCGTCGTCTCCCTGGGGAATTGTTGAACGGCCCATCGTAGCGCGACCGAAAGTTGCGACAACGCACCACGTATCCGGACGCGAAAAATAAAATCTCGCGGCGATGCTCCGTTGTTCATCTGGCGTTCATACTACCGGTGAAACGTGGGAAATTACAGGAACGATAAATGAACATACCGATTTTTATTCGATAATACTTATAATATCCGTTAAAAATTCTATTTGTGCCGAAGTTGGCACGACAACTGATTTTCCAAACAATTGCAGGATCGACAGGGGGCGAATTTCCATCGCCACGTCATCTCCCGCACCTGCCTGGGCGGCCAAGGGCGCGCCCGAACCCTGTCCGGCAAACGACTGCCGACGATACGGCGTTAGCGGGCGAAGCGCATTGCTGCACCGCATTAGCGCATTTGTCGCTGGCAAATGGATTTGCCATAAGGCCGGCGTGTCCCTGATCCCCGCCTCGATGATTCCCGCCCTGCCCGGCCGCGCCGAGACCTTTCGTGTGCTGGAGACGCTCGTCATCGGCACCGCGGGAGGGCTGCTGTTCAGCTGGGCGCATCTGCCGGGCGGGCTGATTTCCGGGGCCATGATCGCCGTCGGCGCTGCGGCGCTGGCGGGCCGGCAGCTCGCGCTGCCGCCGGTGCTGACGCAGACCGTGCTGGTGCTGCT
>DATEJC010000091.1:0-11941 GCA_035278345.1 Bradyrhizobium sp.
GAGCATGCCGATGAAGTGCATGGCCCACACGCCGGCGCCGAGCGCGAGGCTGCCCGTGCCGAGGATGATCCAGCGCTGGGCGCGGTTGGCGGCGGCCTGGCCGGCGATTTGCAGGCCCATCCAGGATGCGAAGATGGCGACTAGGATGGACAACGCGACGAGCTTCGGCGTGTACAGCCCGTAGCTGAGCAGCGACGGATCGGAAGGAAGCGTGAACACGGACAGCATGGCGTGTGATTTTTGGTGAGAATGGCCAAAGTATGGCACTTTCACCACTGAAAGTCTTGCTTGGAAGAATTTAACGCCAACTGACTCGGCAAAATGTCGCAAATACGCTACCGGTGAGTGGTCAACATTGCCGGCTTGTTATGCGTTGCCGCGTGCGCGATGTTGCTGCTATGCTAGTTAAACGGGTTGTCCGCCGGGGACGCCCGCACTGGGTGCGAACGTATGAAAACGACAGTTCTTGCCGCATTGCTGGCGGTAGCCTGCGCGTGGGCGCGGGCGGAGCCGGCGCCGCGGCTGTACCTGACCACCGAGACCTCGGCACCGTACAGCATGCGCGAAGGCGACCGCGTGACGGGGATCGGTACCGACATGGTGCGCGAGATCATGGTCCGCTCCGGCATCGCCTATTCGATCGACCTGCTGCCCTGGAAGCGCGCCTACACGGCCGCGCTGGAACGCAAGGACGCCTGCGTCTATTCGACCACGCGCACGCCGGAGCGCGAATCGCATTTCAAATGGATCGGACCGATCGGCGAGGCCGAGTGGGTCCTGATGGGCCGCGCCGACCGCCGTTTCGACGTGCGCACCCTGGACGACGCGCGCGCCTACCGCGTGGGCACCTACAACGGCGACGCGCGCGACCAGTTCCTGCGCGCGCGCGGCTTCAACGTCGACCCCGCGCCGAACGACCTGATCAATCCCCGCAAGCTCATGATGGACCGCATCGACCTGTGGGCCGCCAGCATCCGCCGCGGCAGCCTCACGCTCGACCGCCTGGGCTACGCGGGCAAGGTGGTCCCGGTCCTCGTGTTCAACCGCATCCGGGTCTACCTGGCCTGCAACCGCGCCGTGCCGGATGCGCTCGTCGCGCGCATGAACGGTTCCCTGGAAGCCATGGAGCGCGACGGGACCTCGAGCGCGATCGTGCACAAGTACGACGACTGGGGCGTGAAGTCGCGCTGACCGTTCATGCGACCGGGATCGGGCAGGCGACCGGCGTGCCGGTCAAGGCTGCCTGGCCGTTCCGTCAGTCGCCCTGTTGCAAGGCGAGCGCCTCGGCCAGGAAGGCGCACATCTCCTGTTTGAGATCGGCTGGCGCCAGCACCTTGGCTTCGCGGGCCATGCTTTGCAACATGCGGCGCAGCGTCGACGTATTGGTCACGGTGGCCATCAGTTCCCGTTGTCCGGCCATGTTGAGGAAGATGGTTTGGTCGTCGGACAACGGCATCTCTTCCAGTGTACGCGCGAAGACGTCCGCGTTCTCGCCGCCGGCGAAGCGCAGGTGCAGGGTGATACGGCCCTTCGACCACATCTCCAGCGTGCCGCGCGCGAGCGCCTCGTCCAGCGTGGGCACCCTGATGTTGCGCGCGACCGGATCGCCCAGTGCCACTTCCCGCATGCGGTGAAGGTGGAAACTCTTGACCGTCATCGCCGCTGGATCCAGGGTGACCTCGGCCTCGTCGACAGCCAGCAGGCGCAGCGTACGGTCATGAATCACGAGGCCGACGGGATACACGCGATGCGTCTTGTTCACCTCGGACCTGGCCGCGCGATAGACGAGACGCAGCATCAGGTTCTTCATCAAGGCCTCGTTGACGGTCTGCAGATGCGCCGGAGCTACCTTGCCAGGTCCCATCGGCCGGCCGTCCGGCAGGCGGCGGATCTTGTCCTGGTAGGCGATGACTTGCCGATGCGCGTCGGTGTGGTGCAGATGCCGCTGTTTCCGTTCGATCGTCGCGACCTGCTCGTCCAGCGCCCGGCGCGCGTCGCGCGGCAGGAACGGCCCCAGTTCCTGGCGGGCGAAGCTGGCCACCAGCGCGTCGACGGCCGTCACCGATTTGAACAGAGGGATCTTGCTGTGCGCGGTCGTGAACCATTCGTTGACCCTGCCGTCGTCCGCGCTGGGACGGGACTCCACCTCGAGGCCGAACTGTCGCCGCCACGGACCCTGCGGGTCGGCGAGGTCCCGCAGGTCACGTTCGAACGTGCGCCGATCCACCGCGAAGGTGTCTCCCAGCCTGTTGATGAGCTGGTCGACTGTCGCCCCCTGTCCGGTACCGTGCTCGGGCAGAAGGGGCAACAGGTCGATGATCGCCAGCCTGCGGGCCAGCTGTCGTTCGGTGGAATCTCTGGGCATGGTTCCCGACGTATTTTGTCGCTAATCCGTCGCACTATATCGGTACCGGTGCCGGGCAACAAGCCGCGGGAATCGGATATCGAAAGGAGAACGCATTGAAGCAGACGACGAGCGCGCCACACCTGTTGCGCGAACTGACGGAGCTGGGCAACCTGGTGTTCGGCATGTTTACCGGTCCGCACGTGATCGTCCGGCACTGGCCAGTGTATTACCGCGTGTATGTCGAAGTCGACGGACTTTGCCGTGAAGTCAACCGGCTGGCCGGGCATCTCGCGCGCGGGTTTATCCACGCCGACGACACGGTCGATGCGGACAGGATCGCGGATGCGAATGCGTGCTTCGCCCGCGTCGACGGACACGTGCGCACGACGGGGGCGCTACTCGCGGACGTCGTGCGCGACCGGCTCGTGATCCCCGCCAATCCAACGCTGGTACAAATCATGGACCGCCATTTCGCGCCGGAGAGCCAGTGGTACCGCGGCGTGCAGGCGCACTACCGGTCGGGATGCGTCGCGCCGGATGGACGCACGCTGGCGCGCACCGTTCTGCCCATCGATCCACATCCGGCCCGGTGGGGCGGGGACGAGGCCGCCATCGAACAGCAGCAGTTCGAGCTGGCGCCGGCGTACGCGCGCACGTTGAATGACCGAACCATCCGGCAGGTGCAGACGGCTCTGAACCAGGTGTACGCCGCACTCGGCGGGTGTTTCGTCCAGCGCTGTCCTTCGGTGGGCGCCCTGCTGCATCCCCGTTCGACGCCTGGGCCCGCATCCATGGGTTTCTTCTACAGCGCCAGAACCCTGCACGAGGAGCATGAACCGGTCAGGGATCTGCCGGGTGGCCTGGCCGTGTACGTCAGCCGCGACCATACGTTCGCGACAATCGGCACGCGCGGGATCCGGCCGGCGGACGGGACGCCGGGGCTGATCATCCACGTAACCGTCGACATCACGGAAGAAGATCCGGCGAAGCGGCCGGCGCGCTTCATTCCCGCGCAATCGCATCACAACGGCGAATATACCGCGGCCGGTGCGGATGAACTCAAGACGCTGCTCTTCCGCGCATTGATCGACGCCGGCCTCGTGCCCCCGGGCGCCAGGTTCGACGACGAACGCTGGCGTTATTTTTGACCGAAACGCGCGCTTGACCCGCATTGCTATAATTCGGATCAAAGTTTCTTTAAAGAAAGTTTATCGCATGAACAGAAACGCATTTATCGCGTCGTCGGACGTCGCCGCATTCACGGACTGGCTGGCTGAACACTATCGTAGCCTGTCGATCCGGCTCGACATCAAATCGTCGCGCTTCGTCCCGGGTGGCATCCGTACGGACGTTTCTGGACTGGACTTGCTGCGGCATTACCGCTGGCGAACGAAGGGCAGCGAAACAGGCAACTGGCAGGAAACGCGGGATTATCTGCACGAACTGGGCGATGCGTTGAAGCGGGCCATCGCCGGCCGCAACGAGGACGAGGTGCTGGACGTCTGCCGCCGCGTCCTCGCGTGGGGTGGTAACCGTAACGATGCAAAAGGCGCCATGCCGTTCCTGAAAGCGTTGCATGCGGAGGGAAAGCTGGCGGAATACCTGGGCACATCAAGCCGCGCATTCGCGCTCGACGTCGCCGTCGTTGACGCCAGTCGGCCGCAGGCTGTGAAGATGAACTCGATGCTGACCAAGGTCCACGCGCTCGCATCGCACGACGGATTGCCGATTTACGATTCGCGGGTCGCGGCGGCGATCGCTGCGCTCGTCGAGTTGTGGCGCCGCTCGCAGGGCAAGGCAGGCGCACCGCTGCCATCCGAACTGGCCTTTCCGGCGACACCGTCCGACCGCTCCGTGCACAGCCTGTTCGCGGATGCGCAGAGCCCCGGCGTGCTGTCGTACGCACCCGCCGCCGCCGCCGCGACGGCCGCCGACTGGTGCAGCGCAAAGATCCGGCTTGGCTGGCTGATGGCCGCGGTGTCGGAGAAAGCGCCCGGGCTGTTCGCGGCAGAGGCGGCAAAAGACCGCATGCATGCGTTCGAAGCGAGCCTGTTCATGATCGGCTACGACGTCAGCTGCCTGAAGGAGAACGCGCCGGGGGCTGGCATCGACGAGCGGCAACGCAAGCACATCCAGCGGGCGGGGGCGGCACGGCTCAGGCGCGATCATGCGGGTTTGCCGCGCACGCTGATCAGCACGCTGAACGGCAAGACACCCAACATCAGCTACGCGGGCAACGTCCACATCGGATTTTCGGGCGTCTGGAGCGAGACGCCGTTCACCATCGACAGTGACTTCCTGCAAGATTTGCTGAACGATTTTCCAGCGGGCGAGGAAGCTGGTCTCGGTGCCAACATGACCGGCGATGTCGAGCCCGGCACGCTTGGCTACTGGATCAATCAACACTACCCGGCCAAGTCGCGCAGGCTGGCGTCCGTGCTGGCGCCGATTCTGGTCGCCGAAGGCTGCGTGGAATCCATCACTGGCGTGTACCCGATCCGCCTGCGGTTTCTCTGAACGCAGTGAATCCTGCGGGCGCCGCGCAATCAGGAGCGGACTGCTGATTCAAACTTCGGCGCGCAAAAAAACGCGTTCCCGGAGGGAGAAATGAGGGTTCTTGGACTTTGCGGGACTACTACGGATGAGTAGGTTCCGGCCGGAATCGATGAGTTCGCTGGAAGGCGCGTGGCGGCTGGGTTTTCTTGGCGGGCTCGTCAGTGGCATGGATACACGCGTGGATGCAAGGCCGGTTAGGGTATGGGTGCGGTTTTCTAACGCGGAATCTCGCTGATCATTTTGACCTTTGTCGCAGGTCTTGGTTCGCTGTCGTTTCCAGGCGAGGAAGGGCTGACGTTGCGCCAGCTATTGCCGATCAGACTTCGATCACGTGGAGCGGCGCGAGCTGCGCGATGAAGGCGAAGTGCTCGACCGCCTTGACCTTTTGCAGGTGAGCGAGCGTTAGCGTTCCACCGAGGGCGGGCGCCGGAACGAAGCCGTACATCTCGTCGTGTGCAAGGCGTCCCAGCTTTTGCAATGCGGGTGCGAACAAGCCTTCGACGTCATTGAAGTGGCGCCACAATCCCCCGAAGAACACGCGCATGGCGAAGTCGCGATCGATGCTTTCATCTGGCATAGACGAAAAGCAGCACGACGCCGGCGCAAAGATACGCAGCGTGTCGCCGGTTTTCTCGCCCCACAGGTAAAGCGTGCCGAACGCACTGCGGGCGATGACGTGATACGCGTCTCGTTCCATGAACGGCGTATCGCCGATCCATGCTTCGAGCGCAGGTTCGTATTCCTGAGGATTAACGGTCCAGAACAACCCATCCGCATAGCCGCACCAGCCGTACTCGTCCCAGTACGCCAACAACTGGTCCGGCAGTTTGCCGCGATAGCGTGCGATCGTCGATGGCGGCACGTCGCGCCTATCGATCGCCGGTCCAAACTCTGCCAGGAAGCAGGCGAAATCTTCATCCATGTCAAGGGTCCTTTGGCGGGAAGCGGCTGCGCCATCACGGCCTGGACTGAGGCCGGTCACGCGGCCGGACGGCACCCGCCCGATCACATTACGGTTACGTCAAGCGGCGCAAGCTGTGCAAGGAGGACGAGGTGCTCGACCGCCTTGACCTTGCGCAGGTTGGAGAGCGTTAGAGCGCCGCCCAGCGCGAGTGCCGGAACGAAGCCGTACATTTCGTCGTGCGCGGGGCGCCCCAAATGCTGCAGGGCCGGCGCGAACAGGCCCTCGACGTCAATGCCCTTGCGCGACATTCCCCCAAAGAACAAACGCATTTCGAAATCGCGGTCGATGTCGTTGTCGGGAGGCGATGCGAAACAGGTCGAGGCTGGCGCGAATATGCTGAGTGTGTCCCCGGTCTCTTCGCCCCAGAGGTAAAGCTTACCGAAAGCGCTGCGTGCGATGACGTGGTAGGCGTCCTGTTCCATGAATGGTGTATCGCCGATCCACGCTTCGAGCGCAGGCTCGTATTCCTGAGGATCGACGGTCCAGAACAACCCATCCGCATAGCCACACCAGCCGTACTCGTCCCAGTACGCCAACAACTGGTCCGGCAGCTTGCCGCGATAGCGTGCGATCGTCGATGGCGGCACGTCGCGCCTATCGATCGCCGGTCCAAACTCTGCCAAGAAGCAGGCGAAATCTTCATCCATGTCAAGCGTCATTTGGCGGGAAGCGGCTGCGCCATCGCAGGCCTGGACTGAGGCCGGTCACGCGGCCGGACGGCGCCCGCCGATCAGATTTCAGTTACGTGAAGCGGCGCAAGCTGTGCAAGGATGACGAGGTGCTCGACTGCTTTGACCTTGCGCAGGTTGGAGAGCGTTAGAGCGCCACCGAGCGCGAGCGCCGGAACGAAGCCGTACATTTCGTCGTGCGCGAGGCGCCCCAACTGTTGCAACGCCGGCGCGAACAGGCCTTCGACATCATTGGCCCCGCGCGACATCCCCCCAAAGAACAAACGCATTTGGAAATCGCGGTCGATGTCGTCATCGGGAGGCGAGGTGAAACAGGTCGAGGCCGGCGCCATCACGCTGAGTGTGTCTCCGGTCTCTTCGCCCCAGAGGTATAGGGTGCCGAAAGCGCTGCGTGCTATGACGTGGTAGGCGTCCTGCTCCATGAACGGGGTCTCGCCGATCCATGCCTCCAGTGCTGGCTCGTACTCCTGGGGATTCACGGTCCAGAATAACCCGTCCGCATAGCCGCACCAGCCATACTCTTCCCAGTATGCCAGCAACTGGTCAGGGAGTTTGCCGCGGTAACGATCAATCGTCGAGGGTGGCACGTAACGCCTGTCAATCGGTGGTCCAAAATGCGTTAGAAAAAGAGCGAAATCCTCATCCATGTTTGGGGGTATCCTCATTTGCAGCGTTCAAGTTTTGCGTTCATTTTCATTGTAGTGCGCAGCGATTCGGGTACGCGTTCGGCGGCTTTGTCCAGCTCGGCCAGTCGAGTGGTTCTCGCGCCGTTCTCTTTAGTCCACGCCTTCCATTGTGCTCCGATACGCGAATTGATCGAGCGGTCGCCAAACCCGGCGATCACGTCCCTCCCGCCGGCGACCATATCCGGATTATGCAGTGCGGCGAGGACTTTCATCTGGTCGGTCGCCATCTCGGCGGCCTTCGCCGTCGCTTCGAGGCCAGACAATCCCTGGTTGCGCAGTGTGTTGAAGAACTTGCGTTCCAGCTTGCCTTTATGGGTTGTACGGGCCGTGCGCGCCATATTCGGATTGCGCACCACCGTGCGGGTTTCGAACGCGTCGCGACCATCGAGGTAATCGGCCACCGTCATGTCGTTGAGCCCGGTCTCCTGCCCGGCCAGTTGGCGGTCGAATTCAGGAAAGCGAGTCGACGACAAGCCGTTGGTCTTGAAACACGGAACCTTCGCCGTCGGCATCAGGAGCGGGCGGGATCCCTCGCTCTCGCGTCGTCCGTCACGCGGCCGCGATGGCGGCGGCTCCTGCGCGGGTCCGTGCGGACCGCCAGCGCCTCCATGAGTCGCCTGCAGCGCCGGTTGCCGACGTAGCCGCTCTTCGTTCTGCTCAACCCAGGCCGCGACGCGCGGACCAAGCCGGGGGCTGCGCTCGATTTCGTTCAGCAGGACCACCCGGTCAGCCTTCCCTCGCGACATATACGCCGTCATGACGGACAGGATCGCCATCATCACGATCACGTGGCCGTTGGCGAGGTCGAACGCTGCCACGGCGGTGTCGCCGCGCATACCCAGGCCCAGGCGCAAGCGGTCGTCCTGCCGCTCGGGACCCCATGCTTCCGCGATGCCTTTCTGGTAGTGCCGCAGCGCGGCCGGTATCGCCTCTGCGATGCCTTCCACCAGCGACTTCAGGCCCAGCACGCTCAAAATGAGACCGCCGACGTAGCTGCCCGCGGCGGCGCCGGCGGCAGCGCCCGGCACCGCACCGATGCCACCAAAGAAGGCGCCGCCGACACCGCCGATGAATCCACCGATAACGGTCGAGCCACCGTAGATCAGTGCCAGGTCCTGGCACGCCGACACAAGGATGGAGGCGATCATCGACAAGTCGATACCAGCGAGGCGCTCGACGATCATGCGCTGCGCCAGCGGCCCGGAGTCGTGCAGCGCCTTGCGCACACGATTTACGCGGCCGAGCTGGTCATAGCCCCACGCGCCGCCCAGGTGAGCCGAGGTACCGGCGGGCCGTCCCATGCTGTCGTACTGTTCGCCGTGACCAGGATGGCCACCGCTCCACGTCAACTGGTCTTCTTTTCGCTTCAGATCGTTCCAGACACGTGATACTTCCTGCATCGCCAGTCCCCTTGCGCACACCGTCCGACACCGCTCACTGCACGTCGCCCTAGTCGCAGCTGTCGTCGACAGAACCTCCCGAGGCGGCCATGACATCAGGCCTTGGCGCAGACGCGCACTCAGACGACGGCGCTGACTCGGTCGAGTTACCGCCCGGCATGTTATCCGATTGTCCTGACTACCCGCGCTCGATAGACGCTGGCCTTAAGCCTGCCGGCACGGTGGCTAAGAGCCCTGATTCGTGTCGTCCATTTGCAGCGATGCCCGGTCGGGACGATGGTTGAACTACCGGATCACATCGGAGCTGTCGGGCGTGTCTGCGAGTTCGCCGTCGTTCGCAATGATGGAAGGGCCGCCATCACGGCAGCCCGAACCACAAATTTTGTCATGACGAAATCCGGCGCATGCGCGGACTATTGCTGTGTGAGTGACGTAGCGCCGGCAGGCACGGCACCCTGACCGGTAGGTTCGGTTGCAGCCTTGCCGGCCTCGGTCACCGTGGGGCCGAGAATCATGGCCCGGATGGCCTCGACCTTTGGCTTGTTACGCGCCTGGAAGCGGATAGTCCGTATGCCCGCCTGTTCGAGTCGCGCGTCCCGCAGTTCATCCTTTGCGCGCGAGTGCGTCTTGTCGTCCAGTTCGACGACCGCGACGACCTCGCAGCGTCGGGTGCAGACGACGTAATCGACGCGCTGCTGGGCGATCCGCAATCGGTCGCCATGGGCTGTTCGCTTGTCGCTACTCGCCGTGTCGAGCAGGGCTGACATCGCGACCTGCGGAAAAATGTAATGGTCAGGAAGTGCTACGACGAGTCGGCCGAAGAACTCCTCCTCGTTATCGGTCATGAATCTGCGGCGGCGGTACGCACCGGTGCGACCTTTTCCCTTCGCCGTCTTCAACTGCACTGCGAAGATTCCCGCTAGAAGAACGGCAAGGATGACGATGACGAAGATAGTTTTCATGTGTGCGAACTCATTCGATAGTCGGTTGATGCATCGATGGGAGGCTTGCGGCCGCTGCCCGGTTGCGATCGGAGGTATTGGCCGGCTCCCAAGGACGCAGTCCCTGATCCTTGCTCAACCTGATGCGATGGACTTTCATCGCGTCGATGACGTCGGCCGGCTCCGGCGTGGCCACGAGAATCGGCAGCGTCTGCGACGCCTCGAGGAAGAACTGGCGCCTCAGACCGTCGCCCTGGCTCAGGAAGGCGTCGTTCCACCAGCTGCTGATGGTGTCGCTGGCGCGTTCCAGCGCGGCCTGGGTGACGAGCCGGTTCGACTTCTGGATGTTGACCTGGCGTGACGCCGGCATCAGGTTCCATGCGTCCCCGCAGGGCCAGGCGGCGAACGGGAAGCAGTGGTCGACGTCGTACTCGTCGCGCAGGCGCGCGCCGGACCAGACGCAGTACACCGGCTTGCCGGCCGCGCGCATGCGGTCGACCGCCGCCCTCGCGAAGCCGGTGTCGCGCGCGGGATCCACCCATGCGAGCAGCGAGTGGGCGAGGGCGCGAACGTCCGGTCGCCCGTCGTTGCAATAGGACTCCATCAGCCTGACCCACTCCGACACGAGCACGGGCTCGATCCACACGTTGTAATGCGTGAGCGCCTGCCAGATCTCGAGCGGGATGCGGAAGTCGCCGAGGCTCCACAGGAAGGCTTCGTCGATCTGCAGCGGGGACGGCGTCGATGCCATGCGGCGCCGCGTGACGTCGAAGATCGGTTTGTCGCTCGCGGGCCAGCGCAGGTAGTTCGCGGGCATGTTGCGGATTACCTGCGAAATCTCGGAAAGACTCTGGTGCAGGTGCTTCGCCGTCTGGTCGCTGAACACGGAGCCGATCCGCAGTTCGACCGCGGTCACGGGCCGCAGCGAGGTGAAGCTGTTGGTGACGAAACCGGGGCCGGTCCCGAGCCGCGTGAGCGGCATCTGGGGCAGGGCGTGTTCGATCAGGGGCTTGTACATGCGCAGCCAGAACAGCGATACGAGACCCAGCGGCACGACCACGGAATCCGCGTCGTAGCGGGCCAGTCCCGCAGCGGTATCCGCGCTGCGGGCAAGCACGCGCAGGAGCGCGATCTTGTACGTCGACGACTTTTCGTCCACGAGGATCAGGTGCCGCAGCAGGGGCAGGGCGCCCAGGCCGTCGTCGGGAAGCCCCAGCACGACGTTCGTCCACGACACTTCGCTCCGCCCCAGCTTGTCCTGGCTGTCGCTGGTGTGGACGATGCGCAGGCCGAATTGCTGGGCAAGGCCGGCCAGTTCCGGCAGCGAGACCTCGTGCATCGCACGTTCGGTGTCGGGCGCGCCGAGCCGGAGGCTGATGGCGATACGTCCTTTCGGCGCCAGCAGCGTCGCCAGCTTGCGCAACGCACGCTGCCGATCGGATGGAGGAATGTGCATCCAGACGGCGGACAGCAGGATGAGGTCGAAGCTCAAGCCGAGGCGGCGCACGTTCGCGAGGTCAGGCAGGCTGTCGGACAGCCATTGGATCCGGCTCGACGTGTGTTTTGCGCGCGCGTGGGCGAGCATGGCTTCGGATGGCTCGACGGCCACGACGTCGTATCCCTTCGCCGCGAGCCACGCCGCGTCCCGGCCGGAACCTGCGCCGATATCGAGGACCGTGCTTCCCGACGCCGGCAGTATGCCGATCAGGTCCGCGTGGACGTCCTCAAAAGACAGCGACTCGTACTGAGTAACCAGCCGAGTTGCGTGCTGTTCGTAATAGGGGATAGCGGACATCGACTGCTGTCGTTGCTGTTGAGCTAATTGCTATTGTAATGCGGAGCTGTTCAATATCTATATTTTTGTTTCAAATGGGCAATCTTTGACAAGGTTGGCAGGACAAATTCCGTCATGACGAAAACCCGCCTCTTTGCGCGACGCCGGTCGAGGTTTTGTATGGGGTGGTGAGATAAAGCTCCAGGCCGACCAAATTCTTGAGCTGGCACGATTCAAGGGCGTGCCGAGTACACGCGCTGTGGACTGCGCCGGCGTATCGCTCGCACTACTCGCGTCGCTGACCGACGAAGGCCGGCTGCTCGAGCTGGGTCGCGGCTTGTATGCTTTGCCCGACAGCGCAGCATCCGCCTACGACAAAAACGATGGCTGGTAATGGACGAGCTCAAACTTTGGCGCACAAAAAAACCGCGTTCCCAGAGGGCGAAACGCGGTTTCTTGGACTTTGCGGGACTACTACGGATGAGTAGGTGGTGCCTCCGGCCGGAATCGAACCGGCACGCCTTTCGGCGCTTGATTTTGAGTCAAGTGCGTCTACCAATTCCGCCACAGAGGCTGCAAGCGCA
>DATEJC010000092.1:0-2918 GCA_035278345.1 Bradyrhizobium sp.
TACGATCTCAATTACGTCGCGCTCGACGGCACCATCGGCTGCATGGTCAACGGCGCCGGCCTTGCCATGGCGACCATGGACATCATCAAGCTCTACGGCATGGAGCCCGCCAACTTCCTCGACGTCGGCGGCGGCGCCAGCAAGGAGAAGGTCGCGGCGGCCTTCAAGATCATCACCGCCGACCCGAACGTGAAGGGCATCCTCGTCAACATCTTCGGCGGCATCATGAAATGCGATATCATCGCCGAAGGCGTGGTCGCAGCCGTCAAGGAAGTCGGCCTCAGCGTCCCGCTGGTGGTGCGCCTCGAGGGTACCAATGTGGAGCAGGGCAAGAAGATCATCCGCGAATCCGGTCTCAACGTGCTGCCCGCGGATGATCTCGACGATGCCGCGCAGAAGATCGTGAACGCCGTAAAGGGAGGGAACGATGGCCGAGGACCGTCTGTCCGCGCCGAAGCCGCAGGAAGAGCATAAGAGGCTCGCCGTGTTCGCGGGCGAATGGACCGGCGAGGAGATGGTCTATCCCTCGCGCTGGAACGCCGGCGGCCCCGCCAGCTCTCGCGTCAGCTCGCGCATCGACCTCAACGGCTTCTACCTGGTCCAGGACACCCGCCAGATACGCGACGGCAAGGAAACCTTCGCGACCCACGGCGTCTTCACCTACGACCGCGAGGACCGGCTCTACAAATTGTTCTGGTTCGATTCGCTTGGCTACTACCCGCCGTCGCCGGCGTCAGGCAATTGGCAGGGCAAGTCACTGGTGCTGGTGCGCGGCTCGCTGCGCGGCAATGCCCGCCACGTCTACGAAGTCATCGACGACAACAGCTACTCCATGAAAATCCAATATTCGCCTGACGCGGAAGGATGGGCCGACGTGCTCACCGGCGTTTACCGGCGCGTGCACTGACCTCCACCTCTCCAAAGTTTCGCGAAAGTTATCCCAACCATGTCTATCCTGATCGACAAGAACACGAAGGTCATTTGCCAGGGTTTTACCGGCAAGAACGGCACGTTCCATTCGGAAGCCGCGATCGCCTACGGCACCAAGATGGTCGGCGGCACCTCGCCCGGCAAAGGTGGCAGCAAGCACCTCAATTTGCCCGTCTTCGACACCGTGGCGGAAGCGCGCGCCAAGACCGGCGCCGATGCGAGCGTGATCTATGTGCCGCCGCCGGGCGCGGCCGATGCGATCTGCGAGGCGATCGATGCGGAGATTCCGCTGATCGTCTGCATCACCGAAGGCATTCCGGTGCTCGACATGGTGAAGGTGAAGCGCTCTCTGTCCGGCTCGAAGTCGCGCCTGATCGGGCCGAACTGCCCGGGCGTCATGACCGCCGGCGAGTGCAAGATCGGCATCATGCCGGCCAACATCTTCAAACCCGGCAGCGTCGGCATCGTGTCGCGCTCGGGCACGCTGACCTATGAAGCGGTGTTCCAGACCACGCAGGAAGGCCTTGGCCAGACCACGGCGGTCGGCATCGGCGGCGACCCCGTGAAGGGCACCGAGTTCATCGATGTGCTGGAGAAGTTTTTGGCCGATCCCAAGACCACTTCGATCATCATGATCGGCGAAATCGGCGGCTCGGCCGAGGAAGACGCCGCCCAGTTCATCAAGGACGAGGCCAAGCGCGGCCGCAAGAAGCCGATGGCCGGCTTCATCGCCGGCGTCACCGCACCGCCCGGCCGCCGCATGGGCCATGCCGGCGCGATCATCTCCGGCGGCAAAGGCGATGCCGGTTCCAAGACCGCGGCCATGGAAGCCGCAGGTATCATGGTATCGCCATCCCCGGCCCGGCTCGGCAAGACGCTGGTGGAAGCGCTGCGCGGGTAGCATCCGACCCACGGTCGCCCTAGATAAGGATCAAGGCTCCGGCAGTGCAGCCGGGGCCTTTTTCGTTGCCGAAAGCCCCCTAAGCGGCACGTTCAAAGGTTTGAACCAAAATTCGCTGCTTGGTTCTTTTCGGCGCGAACATTCGGCGCAAATAGGGTAAAGGTTTTTCCAACCCGCCGGGCCACAAACGGGCCGGTTGCCGCGCCGTATTCCATGCGCGAAGCAAAAATCACCAGGACGCCATCATGTCTCGTCAGGACGCGAACGCTGCTTTTGCCCTTTCCTCGTTTTTGCAGGGCACCAACGCCGCCTATATCGACGACCTCTACGCCCGCTACGAACAAGACCCCAATTCCGTCGATGCCGAGTGGCGGGAATTCTTCAAGAGCCTGAAAGACAGCCCCGCCGACGTCAAAAAGAACGCCGAAGGCGCTTCCTGGGGACGCGATCACTGGCCACTGACGCCGCGCGATGAGCTGACTTCCGCGCTCGACGGCAACTGGGCGCTGGTCGAAAAGGCCGTCGGCACCAAGATCGCCGCCAAGGCGGCAGCCAAGGGCGCCGAACTGTCAACCGCCGACGTCAACCAGGCGACCCGCGACTCCGTCCGCGCGCTGATGCTGATCCGCGCCTACCGCATGCGCGGTCATTTCCACGCCAAGCTCGATCCGCTCGGCATCGAGGCGCCGCGCGACCGCGAGGAACTCGATCCACGCACCTACGGCTTCGTCGAGGCCGACTACGACCGCAAGATCTTCCTCGATCACGTGCTCGGCCTCGAATACGGCTCGCTGCGCGAGATCGTCGCGATCTGCGAGCGCACCTACTGCCAGACGCTCGGCGTCGAGTTCATGCATATCTCCAACGCCGCGCAGAAGGCCTGGATCCAGGAGCGCATCGAGGGTCCGGACAAGGAAATCAGCTTCACGCGCGAAGGCCGCCGCGCCATCCTCAACAAGCTGATCGAGGCCGAAGGCTTCGAAAAATTCTGCGACCTCAAATTCACCGGCACCAAGCGCTTCGGCCTCGACGGCGCCGAGTCGCTGATCCCGGCGCTGGAGCAGATCATCAAGCGCGGCGGCAATCT
>DATEJC010000093.1:0-21109 GCA_035278345.1 Bradyrhizobium sp.
ATGATGAGGCCGACGGCCATGGTCATGATGTCGGCTTGGGTTTTGACATATTCCGACAGCGGCACCTGGTAGCTGTACTTGATCTCCGTGCCGAGGATCGGCGCGACGTCGGTGATGCCGCCGGAGGAACAGTCGATGACGTCGACGCCTCTGGCTTTCAAAATCTTCGCCAGCCGCACGCTCTGCTCCGGGCCCCATCCGGCATTGTCCTCGACCGACAGCCGTACGAACAGCGGCTTGTGCTCGGGCCAATGCGCGCGCACGGCTTCCGTGACCTCCGTGATGAAGCGCATCCGATTGGCTTCGGAGCCGCCATATTCGTCGCTGCGCTGGTTGGATCTTTCCGAGAGGAATTCGTGCATGAGATAGCCGTGGGCGCCGTGCAGCTCCAGCACCTCGAAGCCGGCTTGATGGGCGCGACGCGCGGCGTTGCCCCAGGACTGCACGAGGTCCTTCACCTCGCTACGCGGCAATTCGCGCGGCACCGGCCACTTCTCGCTATGGGCAATCGCACTCGGCGCAACCGGAGTCCACGCGTCCCAGTCGTCGATATCGGGCGTACGCGTCAGCGGCCGATCGCCCTCCCACGGCCGCGTCGCGCGCGCCTTGCGGCCGGAATGGCCGAGCTGGATGCCGGCGACGGAATTCTGCTGCTTGATGAATTTGACGAGACGGCTGAGCGGCTCGACGAACTTTTCGTCCCAGATGCCGAGATCGCCGACCGTGCCGCAGCCGCGCCGTTCCACCTTGGTCGACTCCACGATCACGAGGCCCGCACCGCCAGCGGCGAACTTGCCGGCATTCATCAAATGCCAGTCGGTCGGAAAGCCCTTTACGGCCGAATACTGGTGCATCGGCGGCACCACGATGCGGTTCTTTAGCGTCACGCCGCGGATCGTCATCGGTGAAAACAGCAGCGTGGCGGACATCAGTGCTCCCTCAGAGATCGCGGGGCCGTCGTTTCGCGGCCTCCATTTGCAGCAAACGATAGCTGGCATGCCGACCGCGGCAAGCCCGCATCGTTGCATGGCGGCCACGATTTTCGTACACCACCGGCGAAATGACCCCGCCCCTCCCCATTTGCCCCGGTTCGGCCGACGCGCTGCTGTTCGATCTCGGCCGGGTCGTGCTGGACATCGATTTCAGCCGCGTCATGCAGATCTGGGCCGGTCACGCCGGCTGCGAGGCTGGCGATCTCGCCGCGCGCTTTGTCGTCAACGACAGCTTTCGCCATCACGAGACCGGCAAGATCGATGACGCCGCGTTCTTCCAGAACCTGCGGCATTCGCTTCGCATCGGCATTTCCGACGCGCAGTTCCTGGAAGGATGGAACGCGATCTTCGCCGGCGAGATGCCGGGCATTGCGCCGCTATTGTCGCGCGCTGCGGGGAAGATTCCTCTCTATGCCTTCTCCAACACCAATCCGCCGCATGTCGAACATTTCTCCAGGACCTATGCGGATCTGCTCGGCCATTTCCGGGAAATATATCTCTCCTCCAGCATCGGGCTGCGCAAGCCGGAGGCGGAGGCCTACCGGCACGTCGTGAATGCGATCGGCGTACCAGCCTCGCGCATTGTGTTCTTCGATGATTCCGCGGAAAATATCGCGGGCGCGCGGGCATTTGGCCTCAACGCGGTTCATGTCAGATCTTCCGAGGACGTTGCGGCGGCCCTAGCTGCGCTCGGGATTTAGGAGTCTTGGCAACTTGGAGTTTTTGACTTGGCGCTGATGCCGGTGACTTCCGCGCTTGCGGCGATCCTCGAGGGCGCCCAGCCTCTGGCTGAGGAGATCGTTCCGCTCGATGCCGCCTTTCACCGCACGCTGGCGCGCGACGTTGCGGCAAGGCGCACCCAGCCGCCGCAGGCGATGTCGGCGATGGACGGTTATGCCGTTCGCGCGGCCGATGCAGCGGACCTGAAGGTGCGGCTGAAGGTGATTGGCGAGGTCGCGGCGGGACGGCCGTTCGGCCGCACCGTCGGCGCAGGCGAAGCTGCGCGCATCTTCACCGGCGGCGTGATCCCCGACGGAGCCGATGCCGTCATCATCCAGGAAGACACCAAAGTGGAGGGCGACGCCCTCACCATCACCGAGGCTGCGGTGAAGGGCCGGCATATCCGGCAGGCCGGCGTCGACTTCCGCGAGGGCGACGTGCTGCTGCGAAGCGGAGCCCGCCTCAGCGACCGCGACCTGTCGCTGGCGGCCGCCATGAACTATCCGGAACTTCCCGTGCACCGCCGCCCCAGGGTGGCGGTGCTCGCCACCGGCGATGAGCTGGTGATGCCCGGCACCACGCCCGGCCCCGGCCAGATCGTCTATTCCAACGGCTATGCCCTGCGGGCGATGGCGCGCGCCGAGGGTGCCGACACCATCGACCTCGGGATCGCCGCCGACACCGTTGCCGCCACCACCAGCGGCATCCGCCGCGCCCGCGAGGCCGGCGTCGATGTGCTGGTCACGACCGGCGGGGCCTCGGTCGGCGACCATGACCTCGTCAAGCGCTCGCTGGAGGCCGAGGGCGTCAAAATGGCGTTCTGGCGGATCGCCATGCGTCCGGGCAAGCCGATGATGCACGGCCGGCTCGGGCCGATGCGGGTGATCGGGCTGCCCGGCAATCCCGTCTCCTCCTATGCCTGCGCGTTCCTGTTCCTGGTGCCGTTGATTCGCGCTTTGTCCGGCCGCAGCGACGTTCATCACACCAAAGAGACCGCGCTGCTCAGCCATGACGTTGCCGCCAACGACCAGCGCGAGGACTATCTGCGCGCGCGCCTGGAGAGGCGCGCCGACGGCGAATGGATCGCAACTCCGGTCAGCCGTCAGGACTCGTCGTTGCTCGGAAATCTCGCTGTGGCAAAGGCTTTAGTGATACGTCCGCCCTTTGCGGCGGCGGCGAAAGCAGGGACGCGAGTCGATATCCTGCGCTTGCCGGAATGAGCGACTGATTCGCTGTTCCCGACAAAAGCTCATCTCATTCACCCAAAATTAAGTAGTTGCGGAACACATATCGAACATATAGTGTCCGTTCATGATTTGTTTCGAGCGGTGGTGTTGAAAGCACGCTCAGAGTCCCGGGATCGAGTCTCGGAATTGAACGACGCGCTACTAACTGGGGATTGCTCGCGATGCTTACGCGCAAACAGTATGAACTTCTGCGTTTCATCAATGAGAGGCTGAAAGAGGCCGGCGTGCCGCCCTCCTTCGACGAGATGAAGGATGCCCTCGACCTGCGTTCGAAATCCGGCATCCACCGGCTGATCACGGCGCTGGAAGAGCGCGGCTTCATCCGCCGCCTGCCCAACCGCGCCCGCGCCATCGAGGTGATCAAGTTGCCGGAGCTCGCCGGCGCCGCCGGCAGCAGCCGCCGCGGCTTCACTCCCAGCGTCATCGAAGGCACGCTCGGCAGGCGCTCGGGCGGCTCGGCCGGCGCCGAAGACAGCGGCGAGCGCCCGGTGCAGGTGCCTGTCATGGGCCGGATCGCCGCCGGTACGCCGATCGAGGCGCTGCAGACCCGTAGCCACACCATCAGCGTGCCGCCGGACATGCTCGGTTCCGGCGAGCATTACGCCCTCGAAGTACGCGGCGACTCCATGGTCGATGCCGGCATCCTCGATGGTGACGTGGCGCTGATCCAGCGCAACGACGCCGCCAACACCGGCGACATCGTGGTCGCCCTGATCGACGAGGAGGAAGCGACGTTGAAACGTTTCCGCCGCCGCGGCGCCTCGATTGCCCTCGAGCCGGCCAACACGGCTTACGAAGTCCGCATCCTGCCGCCCAACCGCGTGCGCATCCAGGGCAAGCTGATCGGGCTGTACAGGAAGTACTGATTTCAATCGCGTCCGGGCTCGCCTGCGCGGCCCGGACGTTCGCGTCTGGTGGGGCGTCGCACTTTTCCGGCGAGATGAGAGCTGTGCGCTCATTTTTGAGGCCGGCCGCACCAGCGAAAATTTTCAAAACGCATTTGTGATCAAGCAAGCTATTGCCGGCCGCACAATTGCCCCCGACCGGGAGCAACCTTTCCCACGCGTACACTTTGATAGAGAGGCCTGCGCCTCCGGAGCATGGTCCGCGCGAAGGGCCGCGTTAGCGCAAAGCGGTGACCGGTTTTCGGACAGATCATGCTCTAACAAGGTTGGTGGTGCGGGTAGCTATCTCGAACGAGGAGCAATCCGATGTGCGACTATAGTTTGCGCGCCGTGGCGTCGCGACCTGCCGAAGTCGGCGAAACCCTGATGACGACGAACTTCCGCGGCACCTCAACCCGCGGCTTCGCGTCAGAGAGCGATCCGAATACAGCCGTCTGCATGCTGCCGGGAACAGAGCTGGCGTTTGCCGACAACGTCCGCTTCGACAGCCGCTGGATCTGGCCGAAAACGCTGGACTACCGCGTCGGCAAGTTCGGGCAGGTCGATCCGCACATTCCCGATCGCCACCATGACGCGATCGAATTCCCTGACGGCACCTTCGTGCTGGTGACCCAGCTCTGCGAAGGCCAGCGCGTGACTGTGCTGCAGCTGCCGGTCCGCGAAGGCCCGCCCGTGGAGAAGAAGACGGACCTCGAGCAACCCGCTCCGCGTCCGATCACCGCCGGCTGACTTTACTCGTCGGCCTGCATGTCGGCTTCCGACGGCGTCGCGTCGATGGCCTGACGGCCGGGACGCGAGACGGAGAGCGTCGTTTCGGCATCGCTGGAGTCGCCGCCTGCGGACGGCGACCACGGCCGGTCGATACCGCGCGGCTTGACCGCATCGACAGCAAATCCCTCGCTTGTCCGGCGTAGCGCCAGCGCGCCCTGCCGGCGCAGGCGCTCGGCATCGATCACCGAAGCACGACACGGCGACGGAACTTGCCGCGAGGTGACGACGAGGGCGGCACGCTCGCAATCATCTGATATCGCCTCAGCCCGCAAGCTCAGCGCCACCAGGGCGCCGCCGGCCATCTCCGTCACGCAGCCCGCCTTGTCACAGGAGACGCCGTCGCCGAGCGAAGCGTCGGCGGCGACTCGCGCATCGGCGTCTGCGGCGAGCCACTCCTTGACGGCGAAGGCATCCTTGCCGCTTTTCATCAGATGCAGTTTTCCGTCCTTGCCGCGCACGGCGACGCTCCGGCCATCGCCCGATATCAGGATGTCCGGCCGCGGCGCGCTCGCCGCCCAGACAATCGCGAGCGCCAGCACCCCTGCCCCGCTCCAGCGCAGCGGCGTGCGGAGCAACCCCATCAGGATGATGCCAAGGCTCGCGACAATGAGCGGACCGATGCCGAATGCCGCCATGCGGCCGACCGCGCCGGGCAGCGCGGCGACCCATCGCGCGACCGCCACCATCCAGTCGATGCCGACGCCCATCAGCCACCAGAAGAAGCCGTCGAAGCCGAACGGCATGGCCGCGAGCCCCATCAGGCCCGCCGGCATCACCAGCGCCGAGACCACCGGCATCGCCGCAAGATTGGCGAGCACGCCATAGGGCGTGATGCGGTGGAAGTGGAATGCCGCATAAGGCGTGGTGGCGAGGCCCGCGACCAGCGAGGCGGCCAGCAGCATGACGAATTCCCGCCCGCCCCATAGCGCCACGCGCGCAGTGGCGGAATTGTCGGGCGCGGCGAACAGCTGGGGCATCCCGATCTGCACCAACGCTACTAGGCCCAGTGTTGCCGCAAAGGACATCTGGAAGCTCGGATGCACCAGCGCCTCCGGGGCGATCGCGAGCACAATCATGGCGGCGACCGCCAGCGTCCGGAAGGTGATGGCGCGACGGTCTACCATGACCGCGATCAGCACTACCGCCGTCATGAAAAAGGAACGTTGCGTCGCGACCTCTGCACCCGACAGCAACAGGTAGAAGGCAGCGGCGAGCAGCGCGCCCGCAGCCGACCATTTCTTGATCGGAAAGGACACGGTCAGCGCAGGCGCAAGTGCGAGCAACGCGCGGATGGCAAAGAACACGATGCCGGCGACGACGGCCATGTGATAGCCGGAGATCGATAGCACGTGGCCGAGGCCGGAGATGAACATCGCATCGTTGACGGGCGGGGAGATCGCATCGCGCCGGCCGGTGAGAAGCGCGGTCGCAATGGCGCGCTTGTCACCTTCAAGCACATTGCGGATGCGTCCGTCGATGGCATCACGCAGGCCCTGCATGAACGCCGAATAGCGCAAGGCGATGCCGCCGCTGTCGGGCGGATCGACTGATTTGATCGATCCCATCACGAAACCTGAAGCGCCGATACGCTGGAAATACATGTCGCGGCCGAAATCGTAGCTACCCGGGCGCGAAGGCGACATCGGTGGCAGCAGCCGCGCCTTCAGCTCGACAAAGCTGCCTACCGCCGGCGCCGTGCCCTTCTTCACCGACAGCCGCACGCGCTCGAGCTTGATCTGTCCCCCGCCCCGCGGGCTCTCCAGCGAGACGACGCGCAGCACAAAGCGATCGGTGCGCTCGCGGATGTCGCGCGTCTCGACAAAGCCGGTCAATGCCGCCGAATAGATCGGTCGCGCCAGCACGCCATGCGCCACGCGCGCCGTCTTCCAGGTCGCCATGGCAAAGCCCGCCGCCGCCGCCGCGAGCATCACCGCGACCGGAAACACCTTGTGCCGCCGCAACAGAAACGCCGCCGCACACATCGCGACCGCGACCACGGCGGAAGCGGAGAGTACCGGCTCGTGGTCCGCGGCAAAATAGAAGGCGATACCGGTGCCGAACGCCACCGGCACCCACGGCAGCAGGCGACCGGCGCCCGCCTCCGCCCGCGCCCATCCGCGCAATGTCTCGACCCGCGACGACCACGCCCGGAAATCCGACGGCGCAAAGCCACCGGCCTGCGCGGCAGTCGCGCGCGGCGGCCACGTCCCCGCATAGCCTCGCTTTCGGCCCGGCGTTTCACCTTGCTCGGCCACGCTACACCCTGTGATCCCGTCGCGGGCGCAAGGCTACCGGAAGGCGAAACGTGCAGGAACCGGAACGGATGCAGAATGCAGAGGAAAGAATTCCGTCGCGAGCGGCGAGCCGTCAACCCGATTGAGCCGAAAGTCTCATAAGGTGCCGGTCCCACCGGGGTTTAAGATGCGTTTAGCCCTCTGCTCCCGGATAGCCGGGACCGAGACAATGGCAGCTCGCGGCACTGAAGACCGGAGCTCTTCTCAGGTGGCTCGATGTTCCCCTGAGGCCAGCGTTGCCGACGCAACCCGCCAATCGTGCCGGTCGCGTCGCGCGTCAAAACGTACCCGCGAGCGAACAGATCGCTGAAAAACGCGAGGAGATGCGTTTGACCTGATGGGAGCCGCACATGGCAATTCAAGTACCAAGGGATTTTCGCCGCGTGATTGTCGCAGCGTCAGTGGGAAACGTCATCGAGTGGTATGACTTCTACATCTTTGGCAGCCTGGCCACCGTCCTGTCGGTCAAGTTCTTCGAGAAATCCCATCCCGTTGCGGCCTTGCTCAGCACCATAGCGCTGTTCACCGCAGGGTTCCTGATCCGTCCGCTGGGAGCATTTCTGTTTGGATGGATGGGCGACCGGGTCGGCCGCAAATACACATTCCTCATCACGTTGAGCGGCATGGGATTGGGCACCGGCGCGATCGGACTGATCCCAACCTATCAGTCGATCGGCCTCACGGCAGCGTTTCTCCTGTTCGGCTTGCGCATGGTCCAGGGCCTTTGCCTGGGCGGCGAATATGGCGGGGCCATCACCTATGTTGCCGAGCACGTGCCCGACGACAGACGCGGCTACTACACCGGCTGGCTGCAGACCTCGCCGACCCTTGGGATCGTGGTGTCACTGGCCGTCATTCTCCTCACCAGAACCGCAGTCGGCAACCAGGCCTTCGACGAATGGGCATGGCGCGTTCCCTTCCTCGTTTCGTTCCTGCTGGTCGCAATCGCCATCTACATCCGCCTCCAGTTGCAGGAGACGCCGATCTTCCAGGAGATCAAGGCGCGCGGGGAGATGACCAGAAATCCGTGGCGAGAAGCGTTCCTGAGTTCGAACATCAAATACATCCTGATCGCCACGGTGGTCCTGATCGGCCAAGGCGTGGTCTGGTATAGCGGTCAATTCTGGGCGCTGTACTTCCTGCAGCAGGTTTCCAAGGTCGAGCCGGTGACCTCCGCCTACATCGTCGGAGCCGCGTTGCTGATTGCAACGCCCAGCTTGATCTTCTTCGGTTGGCTGTCGGATCTGATCGGCCGCAAGCCGGTGATCCTGGGAGGCATGCTGCTTGCCGCGATCACCTACTATCCGCTGTATCTGTGGCTGGGCACCGTCACGCAGCCCGGCAACATCAACTATCCGGTCGCGGTCTTCATCATCTTCATTCTGGTCTGCTACGTCGGCATGGTGTACGGGCCGGTCGGCGCGTTCCTGGCGGAATTCTTCCCCGGCAGGATCAGGTACACGTCAGTCTCGGTGCCCTATCACATTGGCAACGGCTGGGGTGGCGGCCTGGTGCCCTTCATCACCTCCGCGGCCTTTGCGGCCTCCGGCAGTGTCGGCTATGCGCTGCTGTACCCGATTTTGGTCCCCGCGGTGTGCTTCGTGATTGCCGTCTTCGTGATGCCGGAGACGCGCAAGACAAGCATCTGGCAGCCGATCGAGCCAAGAACCGCGCCGTAAAGCATTGACCGGTTGGGGCCGTGAAGCCGCGCCACCGGTCGTTTGAAGCCTAGACCTGCGTTGAAGCGCAATTGCCGCAGGGACCGGTCGCGATTCCGTAGTCAGCCCCTCCGACTGCGTGGCGGTCGGATCGATCGTTCGGCTCGCGCGCTCCTCAACCGGCTCCGTGAGGCCAGTGATCGTGCCACCACGTCGTGAATTCACGATCGGTCAACAGCTCCCAGCCAGCCAGTACGATGACCAGAATGCCGGCCAGCACGCTGCTGAACATGGCAGAGCTGGTCTCGTAGCCGACCGCCCAAGGTGCCAACAGAAGAGCCAGGCCCAGAAGTATCTCTCCCCATTCCTCCAAGTAGGATGGAATGAAGAATGCCTCGACAGCGAACATGATCACGCCCAAGCCGAGGGCAATGGTCATCCAGACCTCAGCTCCGCTGAAGCCGAGGGCAAAGGGCGACAGAACCAGCCACACACCAACCAACAGACTGGTAGCGTCCTGCCAGTGTTGAATGCGCATGATGCTCACCTCCCCTCTTGCATGAATATGGGGACCGCAAGGGGCAGGACATCGGTCAGAGCCTGCGCTGTGTTGCCGCTGCTGCATCCGCGGCGGTGACCAATTTCGGGAACGCAAGACCCGAACGCGCCCTTGCAAGCCAACCGCCGCAGGACGACACTGTCTGCCCTTGACGAGGTGTCAACGTCTACGGTTCTCGGCCCGACTGGAATTCACGGTTGCGCCGGAACGAGAGGAGTATGACGCCATGCGAGAAATCGAAATCCACGACTATGCGCGGCAGTTGCTGGAAGCACATGGCCCAAAGGCCATTGCGGAGGCGGCCCGGAATGCCATCGAACTCGAGGCAAAAGGTGAGGTCGAGTTGGCTAAAACCTGGCGGCATATCGAAGATGCGATGAAGATAATGCGCGGGCCGCATCAAAGCTGAATCCGCCGCCCCGGAACGCAGAGCACGGTGCCGCTTGGCCGCGGCCGAACCGTCACACGACTACAAAGCGCGGCTCTCCATGACAGGAGCGAAGCCATGTTTGCGAAATGTGCGACAGCCGAAGACCTCGTGAAGGCGGTCCGGGACGAAAAGGTGCAGATGATTGATCTGCGATTCACCGACCTGCCGGGGGTTTGGCAACATTTTTCGGTCCCGCCCAGCGCGGCAAGTGCTGATGCCCTGAGCGAAGGCATCGGATTCGACGGCTCATCGATCCGCGGCTTCCAGGAAATCCAGGAAAGCGACATGCTGGTCGTCCCAGATCCGTCGACGGCCTTCCTCGACCCCTATTCCCCTGACGCGACCCTGGTCCTGATCTGCAACATCCGCGACCCTGTAACGGGGCAATCCTATAGCCGCGACGCCCGCCACATCGCCCAGAAGGCCGAGACCTATCTGAAAGGCACCGGCCGCGCCGACACCAGCTACTTCGGCCCAGAGGCGGAGTTCTTCGTTTTCGACGACGTGCGCTACGGTCAGGGGATCAACTACGCCTTCCACGAAATCGATTCCGGCGAAGGCAGTTGGAACACGGGCAAGGAGGAAGGGCCGAACCTGGGTCATAAGCCACGCCCGAAAGAGGGATACTTTCCCGTTCCTCCCACCGACAGCATGCAGGCTCTTCGCACCGAAATGGTGCTGACGTTGGAGCGGCTGGGTATCCAGATCGAAGCCCATCACCATGAAGTCGCGACCGGCGGCCAAAACGAAATCGACATGCGCTTCACCACGCTGACCCGCATGGCGGACAATCTGATGATCTACAAGTACGTGGTGAAAAACACTGCCCACCAGAACGGCATGACGGCGACGTTCATGCCAAAGCCGCTGTTCGAGGACAACGCTTCGGGAATGCACGTTCACCAGTCGCTGTGGAAGAATGAGACCAATCTCTTCTACGACAGGGGCGACTACGCCGAGCTGAGCCAGCTCGGCCGTTACTACATCGGCGGTCTTTTGACCCACGCCTGGGCGCTGTGCGGGCTTTGCGCCCCCACCACGAACTCCTATCGGCGCCTGGTGCCCGGCTATGAGGCTCCGATCAACCTCGTCTATTCCCAGCGCAATCGTTCGGCGTGCTGCCGCATTCCGATGTATTCGCCGAATCCGCGCGCAAAGCGCGTCGAGTTCCGGTCGCCGGATCCCTCATGCAACCCCTATCTGGCCTTCGCCGCGATGCTGATGGCCGGCCTTGACGGCATCAACAACCGGATCGACCCGGGCAGTCCGATCGACAAGAACCTTTATGACTTGCCGCCCGCCGAGGCGAAGGAGGTGAAATCGACACCGGGATCGCTGGACCAGGCGCTCGACGCGCTGGAGCGCGATCATGCCTTTCTGCTGCGCGGCGACGTCTTCACCGCCGACGTGATCGAAACCTGGCTGGACTACAAGCGGAAAAAGGAGGTCGATCCGATTCGGCTACGACCTCACCCTTACGAATTCCATTTGTACTACGACATCTAGCACCGATCCCGCCGGCTGCCGGCGAACCGCCTGGAGCTCCATCGACGGCGTCCTGGACGAGACGTGCTGGCAGACGATGTCGCCGTCCTCGCGGACCTCAATCAGGTGACCTAAGCCTTCCCGCCGACTTCCTTGGCGAAGGTGTCGCGCAGGCCAATGGTGCGGTTGAACACCGGGCGATCCGCAGTCGAGTCCGGATCGCGCGCAAAGTAACCCTGGCGCTCGAACTGCACCGGCTCGGGGGAATTGCTGGTGGCGATCGCAGGCTCGATGCGCGCGTCCTTCAGGATCTCCAGCGACTGCGGGTTGAGGTCGGCGGCGAAATTGCCCGCGTCCGGGTTCGGCTTGGAGAACAGCTGGTTGTAGATGCGGATTTCCGCCGGGATCGAGTCCTGCGCGGACAGCCAGTGCATGGTCGCCTTCACCTTCCGGCCATCGGGGGCGTTGCCGCCCTTTGTGGCGGGATCGTAGGTGCAGCGCAGCTCGACGATTTCGCCGGCGGCGTTCTTGATCGCCTCGCGGCACTTGATGAAGTAGGCGTAGCGCAGGCGCACCTCGTTGCCGGGAGACAGCCGGAAGAATTTCTTCGGCGGATTCTCCATGAAATCGTCCTGCTCGATATAGAGCTCGCGGCCGAACTTGATCTTGCGGGTACCGGCGGCGGGATCGTCCGGATGGTTGACGGCCTCCAGCTCCTCGCTCTGGCCTTCCGGATAATTCTCGATCACGACCTTGAGCGGCCGCAGCACGGCCATGCGGCGCAGTGCGCTCTTGTTGAGATGCTCGCGGATGCAGAATTCGAGCATGCCGACATCGACGACGCTGTTGGCTTTGGCAACACCAATGCGCTTGATGAATTCGCGGATCGCCGCCGGCGGCACGCCGCGGCGCTTCAGCCCTGCAATGGTCGGCATGCGCGGATCGTCCCAGCCCGCGACATGGCCGTCGCGCACCAGCTGGGTGAGCACGCGCTTGGAGAGCAGCGTATACGTCAGATTGAGCCGCGCGAACTCATACTGCCGCGGGTGCGACGGCACCGGCAGTTTGTCGAGCAGCCAGTCGTAGAGCGGGCGGTGATCCTCGAACTCCAGCGTGCAGATCGAATGCGTGATGCCTTCGATCGCATCCGACTGGCCGTGGGCGTAGTCGTAGCTCGGATAGATGCACCAGGCGTCGCCGGTGCGCGGATGGTGCGCATGCAGGATGCGGTAGAGCACGGGGTCGCGCAAATTTATGTTGCCGGCGGCCATATCGATCTTCGCCCGCAGCACGCGTGCGCCGTTCTGGAACTCGCCGGCCTTCATGCGGCGGAACAGGTCGAGATTTTCGTCGACCGACCGCTCGCGGAACGGCGAGTTCTTGCCGGGCTCCGTCAGCGTGCCGCGGTTGACGCGGATCTCTTCCTGCGTCTGGTCGTCGACGTAAGCCAGGCCGGCCTTGATCAGGCCTTCGGCCCAGTCATAGAGCTGCGCGAAATAGTCGGAAGCGAAGAACAGGTTGTTGCCCCAGTCAAAGCCGAGCCAGTGCACGTCGGCCTGGATGGAATCGATATATTCCTGCTCTTCCTTGGTCGGGTTGGTGTCGTCGAAGCGCAGATGGCACTTGCCGGCAAATTCCTGGGCGACGCCGAAATTCAGCGCGATCGACTTGGCGTGGCCGATGTGCAGGTAGCCGTTCGGCTCCGGCGGGAATCGGGTCACGATCCCCCGGTGCTTCTTCGATTCGAGGTCGGCCTGGATGATGTCGCGGATGAAGTCGCGCCCCGCCTCTGCCGTCACCGGTTCTGTCGTCATCAACAAGTTCCTGATTTCTGGCGGCCCTTCTGCCAAATTCGCCCCCGGCCGCCAAGCCTGCTTTGCCTCTCGCGGAGGCTTTGTTTATGCCCGGTTCCTGCTATACACCACCGCCTCTTTCCGCATACGACCTGCCCCCTGATGACCTCTCCCATCGTCACCCGCTTTGCCCCCTCGCCGACCGGCTTCCTCCATATCGGAGGGGCGCGCACCGCGCTGTTCAACTGGCTTTACGCCAAAAAGCTCGGCGGCAAGATGCTGCTGCGGATCGAGGACACCGACCGCGAGCGCTCGACGGAGGCCGCGATATCCGCGATCCTGGACGGGCTGAAATGGCTGGAGCTCGACTGGGACGGCGATGTCATCTACCAGTTCAGCCGCGCCGCCCGTCATCGCGAGGTTGCCGAGCAATTGCTCGCCGAGGGCAAGGCCTATCACTGCTACGCCACCGCCGAAGAGCTCGCCGCCATGCGCGAGAAAGCACGCGCGGACGGCCGCACCCGCCTCTATGACGGCCTATGGCGCGACCGCGATCCGGCCACGGCACCATCAGGCATCAAGCCGACCATTCGCCTCAAGGCGCCGCAGACCGGCGAGACCGTGATCGAGGACCAGGTGCAGGGCCGCGTGGTCTGGCAGAACGAAAATCTCGACGATCTCGTGCTGCTGCGCGGCGACGGCACCCCGACCTACATGCTGGCCGTGGTGGTCGACGACCATGATATGGGCGTCACCCATGTCATCCGCGGCGACGACCACCTGATCAATGCCGCGCGACAGAAGCAGATCTACGACGCGAAGGGATGGACAATCCCGAGCATGTCGCACATCCCGCTGATCCACGGGCCCGACGGTGCAAAGCTGTCGAAACGCCATGGCGCGCTCGGTGTCGAAGCCTACCGCGCCATGGGTTATCTGCCGGCGGCGCTGCGGAACTATCTGGTGCGGCTCGGCTGGAGCCATGGCGACCAGGAAATTTTCTCCACGCAGGAGATGATCGAGGCCTTCGACCTCTCCGGCATCGGCCGCTCGGCCGCCCGCTTCGATTTCGCGAAGCTGGAAAATCTGAATGGCCACTACATCCGCCAGAGTGACGACAAGACGCTGGTGAAGATGTTCGAGGACGTGCTGGATCACGTTCCCGAGGGCGCGGCGCTGAAGGCCAAGCTCAACGACAAAACCCGTGCGCAGCTGCTGCAGGCCATGCCGAGCCTGAAGGAACGCGCCAAGACGCTGCTCGAGCTGATCGCCGGTTCCTATTTCATCTTCGCCGACCGCCCGTTGGAGATGGAGGCGAAAGCGCAGGCGCTGCTGACGGACGACGCCCGCAAGCTGATCACAAAACTGCGCGCTGTGCTGGAGACGGTTTCGCCCTGGAGTGCGGCGACCACCGAAGCCGCCATGCGGAATTTCGCCGAACAGAATAATCTGAAGCTCGGCGCGGTCGCCCAGCCGCTGCGGGCGGCGCTGACGGGGCGCACCACCTCGCCCGGCATTTTCGAGGTTCTGGCGGTATTGGGGCGCGAGGAATGCCTCGCCCGGCTGGCGGATCAGGCGGCCTAGACAAGGCTGCAAACCCCCTACGTGCGGCCATCTTGCAGCGCACAGGGCAATAAGATACCCATCTTGCGCCGCCTTCTAGACAATCCGGCCAAGCCAGCGTTCTCCATGGAGAAAGCATCCAGCCAGCCTGATTTTCGCAACGATTTCATCGGGGACTACAACGATGGACGCCAAATCCAGCAACAAAACAGCGACCCTTACGGTCGGTAACAAAACCTACGATTTCCCGATCCTGAGCGGCACCGTTGGGCCCGATGTGATCGACATCGCCAAGCTCTACGCCCAGGCGGGCATGTTCACCTACGACCCCGGCTTCACGTCGACGGGAAGCTGCCAGTCCAAGATCACCTATATCGACGGCGACGCCGGTGTTCTCGAATACCGCGGCTATCCGATCGAGCAGCTCGCCGAGAACGGCGACTTCCTCGAAACCTGCTACCTGCTGCTGTACGGGGAACTGCCGACCAAGGCGCAGAAGCTGGATTTCGACTCGCGCGTGACCCGCCACACCATGGTGCACGAGCAGATGGCCCGCTTCTTCCAGGGCTTCCGCCGCGACGCCCATCCGATGGCCGTCATGGTCGGCTGCGTCGGCGCGCTGGCGGCGTTCTATCACGACTCTACCGACATCAACGATCCGCAACAGCGCATGATCGCTTCGATGCGGATGATCGCGAAGATCCCGACGCTGGCGGCGATGGCCTACAAATACACCGTCGGCCAGCCCTTCATGTATCCGAAGAACTCGCTGACCTTCGCCCAGAACTTCCTGCACATGTGCTTTGCGGTGCCGTGCGAGGAGTACAAGATCAACCCGGTGCTGGCGGATGCGCTGGACAAGATATTCATCCTGCACGCCGACCACGAGCAGAACGCCTCGACCTCGACGGTGCGCATCGCCGGCTCTTCCGGCGCCAACCCGTTCGCCTGTATCGCCGCCGGCATCGCTTGCCTGTGGGGACCGGCCCATGGCGGCGCCAATGAAGCGGCACTGGCGATGCTGGCCGAGATCGGCACGGTCGACAAGATTCCGGAATTCATCAAGAAGGTGAAGGACAAGAACTCGGAAGTTCGCCTGATGGGGTTCGGTCACCGCGTCTACAAGAACTACGATCCGCGCGCCAAGATCATGCAGAAGATGTGTCACGCCGTGCTGAAGGAGACCGGCCACGGCGACGATCAGATGCTGAAGGTGGCGCTCGAGCTGGAGAAGATCGCGCTTTCCGACCAGTACTTCATCGACCGCAAGCTTTACCCGAACGTCGATTTCTACTCGGGCATCACGCTGAAGGCGATGGGCTTCCCGACCTCGATGTTCACCGTGCTGTTCGCAGTCGCCCGCACCGTCGGCTGGATCAGCCAGTGGAGCGAGATGATCGAGGATCCGCATCAGAAGATCGGCCGTCCACGCCAGCTCTACACCGGCGTCGCCCGCCGCGACTACGTGCCGTTGGACAAGCGCAAGTAAGAACCCGCCAAGGCTGCATTCAACATCCCGCCCCGGATCGCGTATCCTGGGCGGGATTTTCGTTTTGGACGGGAGGCATCAATGCTGGCTGGAAGCTGTCTGTGCGGGGACGTCGCCTACGAGGCGGATGCGGAACCCGGCCCGATCGCGCACTGCCATTGCGCGACCTGTCGCAAGACCCACGGCTCCGCCTTCTCGACCGTCACCAACGTCCCGCGCGACAGCTTTCGCTGGGTCAGGGGCGAACAGTTGCTCAAGGGTTTTGAATCATCGCCGGGAAAGACGCGCTATTTCTGCACGCAGTGCGGTTCGCACATCGTGGCGGAACGCCCTGCCTCGGGCACGATCCTGCTGCGGATGGGATGCCTGGACACCGCGATCGATGCGAAGCCGAAGGTACATATCTGGCGATCCGAGGGCGCGTCCTGGTACGACCCCAAGGACCAGCTGCCGGAATGGCCGGAAGGAAAGCGTCCGGATGTCTAGTCCGGTGCGCGCGCTTTGCGCATCGTCGCCAGCACGATCTCGGCGGCGCGAACGCTGGGCGGCTGGTTGCCCGTCGACATGATGGAATCGATGCGGGCAAAGGCCTCGACCTGCTTGCGGCGCAGCGGGGTGTCAGCAAGGACGTCGCGCAGCGCCGGCAGCAGCCGTTCCGAGCGGCAATTCTCCTGCAGGAATTCCGGCACGACGTTCTCGCCAACGACGAGATTGGCGAGGATCACGGAACTTACCCTTATCGCGCGTCGCAGAATGAAAGCTTCCATCGCGCCGGTGCGGTAGGCTGCGACGGTGGGCACGCCTGCCAGTGCCAACTCCAGCGTGACCGTGCCTGATTTGGCGAGCGCGGCATGGGCGATGCGGAAAGCGGCGCGCTTCTCCTCCTCGCCTATGACGACGCGCGGCTGCACCTTCCAGTATTTCAGCGCTTCCACGATGGCCGCCTCGAGATGCGGCATGGTCGGCAGCACCGCCTCGAATGCCACGCCTTCGGCTTGCAGCCGCGTCAGCGTCATGCCGAAGGCGGTCATGTGGTGCTTGATCTCGCTGCGGCGGCTGCCGGGCAGGACCAGGAGCACCGGCGGCTTGCTGTCGCGCCGCTGCTGCTCCTCGGCATTGGGCCGCAGCTGGCCGATCTGCTCTGTCAGGGGATGGCCGACGTAGCTGCAGGGCGGACCGTGCAGACGTTCGTAGGCCGCGGGCTCGAACGGCAACAGCGCCAGCACGTGATCGATATAGGGCTTCATTGCGCGCGCGCGGCCCGGCCGCCACGCCCACACGGTCGGCGAGACATAATCCACGATCGGGATGTGCGGCGCCTTCGCGCGCACGCGCTTGGCCACGCGGTGGGTGAAATCGGGGCTGTCGATGATGACGAGGATGTCGGGCGCTGTCGCGATCACGGCCTCCGCGGTCTCGCGAATCCGCCGCATGATCGCCGGCAAGTGCCGGACCACGGCGGCAAGTCCGATGATCGACAACTCCTCGATCGGAAAGCGCGAGATCAATCCCTCGCGCGCCATAGCACGGCCGCCGACGCCTTCGAAACTCACCGCGCCGCCGAGCCGCTGACGCAGCACCTTCATCAGATTGGCGCCGAGCCGGTCACCGGACTCTTCCGTCGCGATCACAAAGATTCTTCGCCCGACATTCGGGCCTGGACGCACCGGGTTCACGAGGAAACGCCCGTGACGAACAGGCCCGCTCTGTCGGCGGCCTCGATCATGGCCTGCGGCTCGGCCGCAATGGTATTTTCAGCGGCGACCGCAATACCTCCGAGCCCGGCCGCCGCGACGCCCTCGACGGTTCGCGGACCAACGGTCGGCAAGTCAAAGCGCAAATCCTGCCCGCTCTTCGGCATCTTCACCAGCACGCCGCGGCCGGCCTTGGCGCGGAAACGCCCCTCCTTGCGCAAGCGTGCGACGCGCGCCAGCAGGCCATCCGTCCCTTCGATATCCTCGACCGCGACGACATGGCCATCGATCACGACCGCCGCCTGGCCGATATCGAACGGACTGAGCGCCGCCAGCACCTCCCTGCCCTTTGCAATGTCGGCTTCGGCGCCGGCATCGGGCGCGGTGCGGGTGATGCAACCCCTGGGCATCAGCAGATCGGGCGCTGCGTCCTTGACGCCGACCATGCGAAAGCCGTCCTGCTCGAAGATGCGGCCGATGCCGGACAGCAGATGATCATCACCGCCGCGGAAGGCCGCGACCACATGGCCCATCACGCGCAGGGCGCCCCAGTCGACCCGGATGTCTGATAATGCCGGGCGCGCCAGGCTGCCGATGAAGATCAGGTCGCGACAACCCTCGCTGCGCAGCAGCCTGGTTGCCTTGCCGAGTTGGCCGATCGAAATCCAGTGATGGCGGAAGCGGGTAACGCCAGCCGGATCGCAGGTGCCTCTAAGGGCGAGGATGACGGCCGCGATGCCGCGCTTTGCCAGCGAATCCGCCACCGCAAACGGCATGGCGCCGCCACCGGCGATCACGCCGACCGGCGAAGAGAGTTTGGTAGCCGCTGATGTCATGGCCTGCGGCTGTCCCTGCTTCACTGCGCTCTGAGGCCGCTATCGGCGGGCAGGCAGAGCGCGCGGTGTTTGGCTTCGGCGATGAAGGTCAGTATCTCCGCGATCGCCGGATCTTCTGCGGCCATCGGCTGCACGGCCTCGAGGCGCTCGGCGAAGATGCCGGGGCCGTGAAACAGCTTTTGATAGAAGCCGCGCACGGTGGCGAGGCGCTGCTTGGTGAATTTCCGGCGCTTCATGCCGATGAGGTTGAGGCCTTCGAGCACCGCATATTGGCCGTTGGCCAGGCCAAACGGGATGACGTCGCCGCGCACGCCGCAGACGCCGCCGATCATCACCTGCGGGCCGATCCGGGTGAACTGGTGCACCGCCGACAGCCCGCCGATATAGACGAAATCGCCGATCTCGCAGTGACCGCCGAGCGTCGCCGAGGTCGCGAAGATCACGTCGTTGCCGACCGTGCAGTCGTGGCCGACATGGCTGTTGTTCATGAAATAGCCGCGCTCGCCGACGCGTGTCAGCCCGCCGCCTTTCACCGTGCCGACATTCATCGTCACGCCTTCGCGGATGGTGCAGCCATTGCCGATTTGAAGGCGCGTCGGCTCGCCCTTGTAGCTCAAATCCTGCGGCGGGCCGCCGAGCGCAGCGAACGGCGATATCTTGCAGCCATCGCCGATCGTCGTATGCCCGCTGACCGTGACATGCGAGGTCAGGACGCAATGTGCGCCGATCACGGCATTGCCGCCGATCACGCAATAGGCGCCGATCGTGGTGCCGTCGCCAATCGCGGCGCCGTCCTCAATCCGCGCGGTCGGGTCGATTTTTCTCATCGTCATCAGTCGGTCAGCATCGCGCCGACATCGGCTTCCGCCACGACCTGCCCGTTGACCTTGGCATCGCCGTGGAACCACCACATCGCCTTGCGCCGCCCGACCAGGCGCAGGTGGTACTCGATGGTGTCGCCGGGGCTCACCGGCTTGCGGAACTTGCACTTGTCGATGGTGAGGAAATACACCGCGCGCGGTTTCTCGGTGCCTTCCACCGACCTGATGCCGATCACACCGGCGGTCTGCGCCATCGCCTCGATCATCATCACGCCGGGATAGACCGGACGATCGGGGAAATGGCCGGGAAAGCACGGCTCGTTGAAAGTTACGTTCTTGATGCCGATGCCGCTGAAATCGGTCCGGATGTTGATCACCCGGTCGATCAAAAGCATCGGATAGCGATGCGGCAGCGTTTTCAGGATGTCTTCGATGCCGACGACATCGAATTTGACGGGTGCTTGCTCCTCCATCACTCCTTCCCCTCGCCCTCGCCCTTCCCAGGGGCTGACTCCCGCGCCAGACGTTCAAGCGTCTTGACTTCGCGGAACCATTGCTTGGTCGGCCTGGCGATATGGCCGCCCCAACGCTGATTGGCGGGAATATCGTCCATCACCCCGCTGGTTGCCGCAATCTGTGCGCCATCACCGATGGTTATGTGGTTGTTCAGCCCCGCTCTGGCCCCGATCGCCACGTTGTCTCCGATCGTCAGGCTGCCGCCGAGCCCGATCTGGGCCGCGAGCAGGCAATGCCTGCCAATGGTCACATTGTGGCCGATCTGGACCTGATTGTCGATTTTGGTGCCCTCGCCGATCACGGTGTCGCGCAGGCTGCCGCGGTCGATGGTGGTGCCGGCGCCGACCTCGACGTCGTTCTGGATCAGGACCCGGCCGGTCTGCGGCACCTTCAGGTGCCCCTCGGGACCGAAGAAAACGAACCCGTAGCCGTCCTGGCCGATGCTGCAGCCGGGATGGATCAGCACGTTATTGCCGATCAGCGCGACCTGGATGGCGGTGTGGGCGCCGACATTGCAGTCGCGGCCGATCTTCACGCCGGGGCCGATCACGGCGGCGGCGCCGATCACGGTGCCCGCCCCGATCTCGACGCCGGGGCCGATCACTGCCAGAGGATCGACGATCACGCCATCTTCGAGGCGCGCGGTGGGATCGATGATGGCCGAGGGCGCAATGCCGTCATTGCCGACCCAGGATTGCGGGCGTAGCGCATCGCCGTGCCATTCCCGCGCAATGCGCACGAAGGCGCGGAACGGCTGGGCAGCCTTCAGCACCGCGACATGATCGGGCACGCGCGCGGCAAAGCGTTCGGTGACGAAGCAGGCGCCGGCCTTGGTGGCGGCGAGCTGGTCGGCATATTTGAGGTTATCGAAGAATGTGAGTTGCCTCGGGCCAGCCTCGTCAAGGGAGGCAAGCCCACGAATCTCCAGGCCGCCGCGCGCGGGATCAGCGAGCTCGGCCTTGGCGAGCGCGGCGACATCCGCCAGCGTCGTCGGAGAAGGTTTTTGGAAGAATGTCGGCTGCGCCATATCACCCGTCGCGATCAGGCAAATGACCGCACCAGAGCCCCATCGCCGGGGCTTTTGGGCCGCGTCCCGGTCGCGGTCGGCTGGTACGCCCGCTTGCGCGAGGCGTACCCAATCACACCAAGGTCCTCTTAGAAAGTCGTACCGCCGCCGAACCTGAACTGCTGCACGCGGTCGTTCGCCCCCTTGGTGAGCGGCACGGCATAGTCGAAGCGCAGCGGACCGAACGGCGAAGCCCAGATCAGACCCACGCCAACCGAGGTACGGACCACCCGGCCGTCGTCATAGACCAGGCCCGTACAGGTGCCGGCA
>DATEJC010000094.1:0-3207 GCA_035278345.1 Bradyrhizobium sp.
ACCCTGCTCAATGAGATGGGCCAGTGGAATCCGGACGCGATCGAGCGGCAGCTTGCCCACCAGGACACCTCGGCGGTTCGTCGTGCCTATGCGCGTGGTGAATATTGGGACGAGCGTCTCGCCATGATGCAGCACTGGTCGGATTACCTGGACAGCCTGCGTGAGGCTGCAGCGGCGCCAAGATCTCCGAAGGCCGCTTCCGGTAAATCAAAGGTGAGGAAACCAAGGGCTGGGCGTCCGCGGGGCCGCCCCAGACGGTAAGCCGCTTATACCCTACAAGGGTGTAATCCCGATATATACCCTGCAGGGATGCCCTCCCACGCGGAATGCCGACCGGGTCAATACCATGCGCGAGAATTATGCGGCTGTTCCGTTCAATTCGCGCTCAAGCCCCACGACGGTGGCGAGCACGTCGTTGAATGGCGGCACGTCGCCAAAGATCATGCCGGCCATCGCGCCATAGTCGCGGCGCAGTTCGGCGATCATCGCAGCGGTCGGATTCAGCGAGAAACTGCCCGGCTCGGCATGGGCAAGGTCGAGATCCCGGCTGTTGAAGAACATCCGGGCATGGGCGACGCAGTCGCGGCCGAGCTCCGGATTAGCCAGCGCCGCGGTGCCAGTCCCGGCGGTCATCAACTGATGCATGTCGTAATAATGGCGCGACACGCGCTGACCGCCTGCACGCAGGACCTGGCGCGCATCGAACCAGCGGCGTAGCCCGTGCAGGATGACGACCTTGTCCCAGAAGGTCCGTTCCGCATCCACGATCGTGATGTTGCCAACGGTGAGATCAAGGTCCGGCAGGTCGTCGGCTAGATAGGGGGTGATGACGTGGCTGGCATGCGGGTCGAGGGCGGACTTCGCCCCCGATTCGATCTTCACAGCCTTGCGGATATAGCCGTCGGACGCCGCGGTGACGCTCGGATACCAGAGCAGGAGGCTCTGCCGGCTCTCATCGTCGGTATCGAGTTCGACCCTTGCGTGGCTTGTCTCTTGCCCGGAGGCCGTGATCGCTTCGGCGAACGTCGCCGAGAGCTGTGCGAGGAGATCACCGCCGATGAATGCCTGGCACGCCGCCTTGATTGCGTCGAGCTTGGCCTGGCGCTTCTTGCCTGACATCGCCTCGAGCGCCTCGACGCTCGCCTCCTCGCCAATGTCTCCGCGAAAGACCGTGATGTCGATGTCTTCGGAGAAGCGCTCGATGAGACCGAAGCCCTTGGACAGCGAGGTCCCGCCTTTGAACAGGAAACGAGGGCCTCGGGAGGCCGGACCGTTGAACAGCGCATCGAGCGTCCAGCAGACCCAGAAATCCTTCTCGATATTCTGGGGCGCGGTGCCGAGCCGCTGTCCTGCTCCGACGAACAGGTCCTGCCGGTCGGCGGGGTCGGCAGCCAGGATCTGCGCATAGGCGGTGTTCATCGTCATGCCCGGGTGGCCTTCCGCGTAGCAGCCGGCGGCTCGGCCGGCATCGTGCCGCGTAGGATCTGCTGCATCCAGAACGGAAGGGCCAGCATGTCCGCGGCGAGATCGTCGACGATGGCGGCGCCATGATCGGGATCGGCGAAGATACTGCGCAGGCGCTTGGCAACGGCGGAGTCGGTGTCGCCGCCCGCATCGTGCAACCAATGCAGTGCCTGGACGACCCGCATGGCTGGGCGCCCCGCCCAATGGAGACGGCTGGGCGCGGTGGTCTTGAAGTCGATCTGGAGGTTGCCAAGCGCGATCGGTTTCAACCGAGCATCGGTATGAACCACGATCCGTGCCGGCACCGCGTCGGACAGGCCAAGATCATTCGCCGCCGTCATCCCATCGACCAGAATGCGCGCCTGGTCACGACGCGCCAGCGCGTCCACAACGGAGCGTGGATCGGGGTAGCTGGGCTTCCCGGTGAGTTTGTTGACCTTCGGCTTGTCGTAGAGGCCACGCGTGATGCGACGGATGTCCCCGCTACGTGCCAGGCGATGCAGCACCTGATCGACCGCCTCGCGCGAGCCGAGGTCGAGAAAATCTCGCGGCGTCCAGGCCGACGGCGTGTCGGCACTGGCCATCCGGTTCATCATGGCAGCTTTGAGATCGAGGCCAGGTCCACGCATGTCGCTTCCTTTGTCAGAAGCATGTATACGCATTTCTGACAAATCTCCAACCATATTTGTCAGATCCATGTGGCATTTTTCTGACAAAATAGGGGCAACAAGGGAATCAGGGGGATTTTCGACCCCGCCACATTGGTCCTCGCATACGGCCGCGAAATGGCAGATCAAGTCGATCAGTCGCTTTACGAACGCCTCGCTTGGTCCGCCCTGGACGGACCAAAAGGCAATTTCTCGAAACACCGCCCTCACCATTGGCGCTTGCCAAGCATGCGCTCAGCTTTGCGTAAGGCCTTTCAAGCTCTGGTAATTGACCAGCGTCGCGCGCCCGACCTTGACCGTTTCAAGATCCCCCGACTGGATCAGTTCGTAGATGCGGGACCGGCTGAGCCCAGTTATCCGCACTGCGGTCGAAATCCGCACCGTGAGCGGCTCGATCTTTCGCTCCCAGGCCCGCTCGATCATTTCTGTCCCCGCAGCCGTGCGTCGCGCTCACGCAAGAAGCTACGGTCACTCTCGAGAAATGCCGCGAGCATCGCGGGGACCAGCTCGGCGATTGCCGGCTACCTATGGCGATGCTCCGAAGCTTGGCCCGCCGTTGCCGGGAGACCTTGGCCGGCCCATCCTTGAGCATCAGCGCGCCATGGTGACCGAGGCGGCTGGCGGCGCCGATCCGTCGGCTCAACTGGCGGCCCAGGAACGCGAGCGTCAACTCGCGGAGCTGAAAGCTGCGCGTGAGTCAGGCGTCCTCGTTTCGGGCCGAACGGCCTCAACGCCTGCCGCCGTCGCCGATACTGCCGTCGGGCCGACGCCGCCGGCATCGGAGGCTGCGCCACCGCCGCTCGATCCCGACCGCGATCCGAACGCGCAGGGTCGAAAGGCGCAGTTCGTCGGTGCTCTCGATCGGTCCGGCGATATCAATCCGCATGCGCTGACGGCAGCACCGTCGCCCTATCTGCTTTCGGCGGGCAGCGTCACCGCCAGGCCGAGATCATGGCTGCGCAGGGGATCGAGATCGACCGCTCGACGCTGGCAGGCTGGGTGGGACAGGCAGCCGTGCTGCTCGACCCGATCATCAGTCGCATTCGCGAGGTCGGCCTGACCGCCTCGAAGATCC
>DATEJC010000095.1:0-6677 GCA_035278345.1 Bradyrhizobium sp.
TCGATGGGTACGCCGAGCAGCGCAATCCGTTGCTGGTTGGCGGTGGCGTCGGACATCGGGCGCTTACCTCCGATCTGTAGGAGGGCAAAGCGAAGCGTGCCCACCTTCACGAGCGCGGACCCGGTAGGTAGGTACGCTGTCGCTTTGCCCACCCTGCGAATCTGCCCGAGACTCTACGCTTTGAAGTAAGCGATCTGGGTCGTGGTTGCCAGCAGGCGGCCGCTAGGTGCCCACAATTCGCCGTTCTGGTCGCCATAGCTCTTGTGGAAAATCTTGGCGTCGGCGACGCCGAGCACGCGGGTGGTATTTTCCGCCTCGAGATCAGCCGCATCGGCGTGGAAATAGGTCGTCAGCGACACCGTTCCGAACGGAACCAGTTCCCGCTTGGCGTGGAAAATACGGGCAAAGAACGCATCCGACATTGCCATCAGCGACAGAGCATCGACCTTGCGCGGTACGCGGTCGCCGATCCAGAGTTTTGAGAAAGTTTCGACCTGCGCCACGGAGCCGCCGCGCGTCGGCTCACCCTCGACAAAGCGGAAGTCGTATTGCTTGACCCAGGAGGCTGCGATGTACGGGAAGGGCAGGGTCTCTTCAAAGGCTTTCGCACCCGGATACTTCTCCTGCTGGTGCGACCAGGAGGGCCGCCGCTCCGCGAACACGGCGGTCGCCAGCGTCGATACCTCGCCATCTCCTTGCGTCATCTCCACGCACCAATGCTGGCTGGAGCGGTTGGCTTTCACCAGGCGCACATCGAGATCGAACGGACCTTGCGCGATCGGCGCGCAGTAATTCACCGTCATCGCCACGGGGTCCCCGGCGCGCTGTGGGTGGTCCATCAGCGCCCGCAGGATCGTCGCAGCGGTGCAACCGCCGAACGGGCCGACAAATGCCCAGTAGTCGTCGCTAGTATGTCCCTGCCAGCGGCTGTCGCCGGGCGTGACCTTCGTCGCGTCGTCGAAGAGGTGAGGGGCTTTGGTGAGCATGTCCGCCTTCCGTCATTGCGAGCGAAGCGAAGCAGCAACTCCTCGCAATGACGCCCTGCTGCAATATCGCGGTTCACACCACGACATTCAATAACGTCGGTCGTAAGTGTTGGGCGCAAAGCGATTTCGCGACCCGGAATTATCCGCCTGCGCCGCGCTTCGCGCCGCGCTTCGGCTCTGCCGACGGCGAAGGCCGCACCGGCACATGCCAGATATCCTCGGCATATTCGCGGATCGTGCGGTCCGAGGAGAACCAGGCCATGCGCGCGACATTGAGAATGCTGGCGCGGGTCCAGGCGGGGATCACCTGCCAGCGCGCATCGACCGCGCGCTGCGCCTCGAAATAGGAATCGAAGTCGGCGGCGACCATGTAGGGGTCGTGGTGACGGATTCCATCCGCGATGCGGGCGAAGCGATTGGGTTCGCCCGGCGAGAACGCGCCGTTCTCGATGGCGGCAATCGCGCGCGACAGCCGCGGCGAATGCTTGATGATGTCTGTCGCATCCAGCCCCTGCTTGCGGCGGATCATGACGTCGTCGGCTTCCATGCCGAAGATCGCGATGTTCTCGGCGCCGACATGGTCGCGGATTTCGATGTTGGCGCCATCGAGCGTGCCGATGGTCAGCGCGCCGTTGAGCGCCAGCTTCATGTTGCCGGTGCCTGAAGCTTCCATGCCGGCAGTGGAAATCTGCTCGGAGAGGTCGGCGGCGGGAATGATCACTTCCGCCAGACTCACATTGTAGTCCGGCAGGAAGGCGATCTTCAGCCGGCCCCTCAGATCGGGATCGTGGTTGACGGTGTCGGCGACGTCGTTGATCAGCTTGATGATCAGTTTCGCGTAATGATAGCTCGCCGCTGCCTTGCCGGCGAAGATCTTTACCCGCGGCACCCAGTTCTTGTCCGGCTCGGCCTTCATCGCCTGATAGAGCGCCACCGCTTCCACGATGTTGAGCAATTGCCGCTTGTATTCATGGATGCGCTTGATCTGCACGTCGAACAGCGCCGACGGATCGACCTTGATGTTGAGCCGCTCGAAGATCACGCGCGCCAGCGCCAGCTTGTTGTGGTACTTGACGTCGCGGAAGCGCTGCTGGAAGACGCTGTCGCTGGCGTGATCCTCGAGGTTCACCAGCAGCGAAAAATCGTCGAGCACGGCCTCGCCGCAGGTTTCACGCAACAGCGCGGTGAGCTTGGGGTTCGCAACCATCAGCCAGCGGCGGAAGGTGATGCCGTTGGTCTTGTTGGTGATGCGCGAGGGATAGAGATGGTTGAGATCGTGGAACACGGTCTCCTTCATCAGATCGGAATGCATCGCCGAGACGCCGTTGATGCGGTGCGAGCCGACAAACGCGAGCTGGCCCATCCGCACCTTGCGGCCGTCGCGCTCGTCGATCAGCGAAACGGCGGCGCGGAAGTCGGTATCGCCGGGGCAGCGCGCTTCGGCTAGCGCCAGGTGATGCACATTGATGCGGTAGATGATTTCCAGATGCCGCGGCAGCAGCCGCTCGAACAGCTCCACCGGCCAGGTCTCCAGCGCTTCCGGCAGCAGCGTGTGATTGGTGTAGGAAAAGGTCGCGACCGTGATCTTCCAGGCCTCTTCCCAGCGGAAATTGTGCAGGTCGATCAGGATGCGCATCAGCTCGGCGATGGCAAGGCTCGGATGGGTGTCGTTGAGCTGCACCGCGACCTTTTGCGCGAGGCTGCGCAGCTGCCCGTCGGCGGCCATGTGCCGCTTCACCAGATCCTGCAGGGACGCCGAGACGAAGAAATATTCCTGACGGAGCCGCAGCTCACGGCCCGCGGCGCTCTCGTCGTTCGGATAAAGGAATTTGCAGATCGCTTCCGCGCGCGACTGTTCGGCAGTGGCGGAGATGTAATCGCCGGTGTTGAAGACGTCGAGATTGAGCGGATCGGGCGCGCGCGCCGACCAAAGCCTGAGCGCATTGACGTGCTGACCGCGCCAGCCGACGATCGGCGTGTCGTAGGCAAGCGCCTCCACCGTCTCCGCCGGACACCAGGTGGCGCGGTCGCGGCCGCGCTCGTCGGCATGTTCGACACGGCCGCCGAAATGGACGTGATAGACGACTTCCGGCCGCTGGAATTCCCAGGGATTGCCGAACGACAACCACTCGTCCGGATATTCCTGCTGCCAGCCATGCGAGATGATCTGGCGGAACAGGCCGAAATCGTAGCGGATGCCGTAACCGACGGCGGGGATTGCGAGCGTCGCCATGCTCTCCATGAAGCAGGCCGCAAGTCTTCCCAAGCCGCCATTGCCGAGTGCTGCGTCCGGCTCCAGCCTGCGCAATTCCGGCAGGCCGACGCCGAGATCGCCGAGCGCAGTCTCGAACACCGGCAGCAGGCCCATATTGTTCAGCGCGTCGGTGAAGAGCCGGCCGATCAGGAATTCGAGGCTGAGGTAATAAACCCGCTTGCGGCCGGCGTCGTAGCTCTGCTTCTCCGCCATCAACCATCGGTGCACGATGCGGTCGCGCAGCGCCAGCGCCGCCGCCATATACCAGTCGCGCCGCGTCGCCATGCCGGCGTCCTTGCCGATGGCAAGGCGCAGCTTGGCGAGGATCGCGCCCTTGATTTCGGCGAGCTGCAGCTCGTCGATCGGCTGGCCGGCCGCCGGAAAGTGCTGAAGGGGTTGGTCTGACAAGCCGCTATTTCCTGATCGTTGGAATCACGCAAAAAGATACGCGCCTTGCGCCGCAACTGAAACCACCGGAGCATTGCGGTGCATGGAACTTGCATCAATTTATGCAAGGAACGGGCCGATCCAACGGCCTCCGCGTGACCTGAATTTGGTGTTAGGATGCCCCCGATCGAGGAGGATTTTGGCCATGAAACTGCTGATCGAAATTGCCGCCGCGGCGCTCCTGATCGTCTGCATCACCGTCTCCAGCGCCGCCTTCGCGGGCCCAACGGCCGACGGGCTGACCTGTTCCTTCAGCGCCCCCAAGGGCGCCTCATCGGCCGCGCGCTGCGCCGCCATCAAGCGGCAATGCGGCGGCAAGTTCTACGCGAACTATTGCGGCGACAAGCTGCTGTCGGCGGTGAAGTAGGGACGTGATCTTCGCGCCGCGGAGATGATGGCGTGAGGGCCTGTCACGCCGCTGCCATCAAATCAGCATAGAGGGCAAAGTCTTCGGACCCGCCATCGTCGCTGACAGGCCGCATGACCTATCTTTATCTTGCGCTCGCCATCGTCGCGGAAGTCGTTGCGACGACGTTCCTGAAACTGTCGGACGGGTTCAGCCGACCGCTGCCGTCGGCCGTCACCGTGATCGGCTATGCCGTCGCGTTCTATTTTCTGTCGCTCACGCTGCGCAACCTGCCGACCGGCCTCGCCTACGCCGTGTGGTCGGGCGTCGGCGTCGTTCTCATCGCCACCATTGCCTGGGTATTCCAGAGCCAGAAGCTCGATGCCGCCGCGCTGTGCGGCATGGGCCTGATCGTGTCCGGCGTGATCGTGATCAACCTGTTTTCCAGCGCGGCGTCGCATTAATCAGAGTGCTAATTCCACGTCGCCCCGGCGAAGGCCGGGGCCCATAACCACCGCTGTTTAGAGTAGGTGGGACAAATCCCTCCAATCCGGATTGTTCTCCTCGATCAACCGGATTTTCCAGTCTCGGTGCCATTCCTTCATTTGTTTCTCGCGCTGAATGGCTTCCAGCGGCGTCGCGTATTCCTCCACGTAGACGAGGCGAGTCACTCCGTACCTCTTGACGAACTGCGAGCCTTTACCCGTCCGATGCAAATCTAGCCGGGCGCGGACATCGTTACAGACGCCAATATACAGCGTGCCGTGCTTCCTGCTGGCGAGGACGTAGACGAAATAGCTCATCGTCTCCTCACGGTTCGTGCGGTCTGCCCAATCACTCGCAGCCGTGGTTATGGGCCCCGGCCTCCGCCGGGGCGACAAATAGAACGAATTAAGAACACTTTAGCAAGTCTTTGATATATCATAGTGATTCGGCGCGCTGCCGACACAACATCTATGGTCTATCCGCCCCTGCGAGGACTACATGTCCACCATCGCCTTTGATCAATTCGCGCTCACGCGCATTGCCGACTTCGCCCGCACCCTGTCGCGGCTGCACCAGGTCTCGCGCCGGCAGGCGATCGACGACGACCAGATCGACCGTGAATTCAACGCGGTCTGCATGTCGATCTGGGGCTACACCACCGACGACATCAGCGACGAACTGTTCTCCACCGAGGATCACGCTTTCCTGGATTCGCTGGATGAAGCGCATGCGCGCCTGTTCGCGGCCGAGCAGGGTTATGACCTCGTCGACGACCAGGGCATGCTGACGGACTGGTGGGGTTTTTGCTGGATGATCCTGGCCGAGAAGCGCGGCCTGCTGACGGCGGAAAACCGCGCCGCCGCGCGCGCCGCGATCGAGGAGAAATATCTCGCTGCGCCGAATGTGATTGGCGTGATTGTGGGAAGGTGACGCTTCCGTGATTGCGAGCGAAGCGAAGCAATCAATAGCGCCGCAAGCGCGGAGCTGGATTGTTTCCTCACTTCGCTCCTCGCAATGACGTCGAGCGCTAGTTCAAATCAGCCCGCTTCGCCTTCGCGGCAGGCGGCGTGGGCTTCGGTATGCTGCCGACCACCGGCGGATCGTCGCGCAGTTGCGGCGGCGGGGCGTCCGCGATCACCTCGGCGTTGACGGGCGCAACCTTGATTTCGCCGAGGCGCGCGCGCACCTCGGCGGTCAAACCGGGATAAGACGATACAGGTGTGAATTCCGCGGTCTGATCGTTGCCGACGCGGATGCCGGAATAGGCGACCAGCCCGCTCGTCGTCGCAAGCACGTCGCCCGGCCGCAGCGAGCCGTCGAGCGAAATGTCGATCGGCGCAAGCCCGCCAGGATCCTTGCCGTTGCACGTGCAATCCGCGCGCAGCGCCTTGCGGTAGGCAAAGGCGTTTTCGCTGCTGGTGTAGCGCTCGCCATTGGCCGATGTGGCATAGTCGATATTGCTGCCGAAATAGACCTTTGTGGCGCTCGCCGGGCAGAACGCCTGGCACAGCTGGGCGGGCGTCGCATTGCCGCGCGCATTGATCGGAAAATACTTGCCGTCGCAGCCGCGCACGCAGAAGGCGGGCCCGGAGCCCGCGACGCGTGGCGCCGGCGTGCTCTGCTGGGTGCCGAAGGGATCGGCGAAGGAGTTTGTCAGCGGCGCCGCCTGGCGCGCCTGCTGCTTCAATCCGCCGAACAGGAAGTCGAACAGGCCTTCCGCGAAGGCCGCATCCGGCACGATCAGCACGGCGCCGGCAAGGACGGCGGCAGCCAGCAGCGCCCGGCGCTGTTGCGGCCGCAAACTCAACTCTGTACGCAACGCTTACTCCACCTGACGCACCGCAGGCCGAGGCCAACACGCGGCTTCGGCAAGGATTCACCATAACGGGGGATGGTAAATGGTTGGTGAGTAGGGGGAGCGCTTGTGCTTTTTCTTCACCTCGCCCCGCTTGCGGGGAGAGGTCGGATCGCATCGACAGATGAGATCCTGGTGAGGGGCTCACCCCGAGTCTCTTTGCTACCGATTTTGTGGAGACAGCCCCTCACCCCGCGAAGAGCGGGGAGAGGGAGGAAGAGAACTCAGTCCTTCAAGAATTCACCCGCCTTGTACAGCGAGCGGAACGGCAACCCGGCCTCGGCAAAGGCTTCCGTCGCGCCT
>DATEJC010000096.1:0-10322 GCA_035278345.1 Bradyrhizobium sp.
GGAATGCCGGGATCACTTCGGACGCACCGAGGGGTCGCCGCCGGGGCTGCCGGGCGGCGGGATCACCGGCGTCTTGCCACCATCGGGCGTCGGCGCGCGCATTTCGGGATCGACGTTGGCGGGCGGGCACAACACGCCGTCGGATCTGGCGAGCTTGTCGCCGAGCGGCTCACGGCTCTGGCCGGTGGTCTGTCCATCCGGTGCGGCGGCGCCGTTCTTCTCCATCGGTGCGCAATTTTGCGGCCGGTTCGGCGCCGGCGGCGCGGTCTGCTGCGAAGGTGTCGAGGGTCCGGGCGGCGCTTGGGCGAAGGCGGAACCCGCGGCCATCAGGATGGATGAAATGAGTAGCGCGTGTTTCATCGACATAGGAACAAAACGGCCTGACGCGGCCGATGTTCCCGCAATGAAGGCTCACGTTTTGCGGTAGCGTATCAGCGAGAAATGGCCCATCGGCGGCATCGGCCGCCGTTCTGTCAATGTAACGCCACCATGTTTGGCAGCCCAGTTCACCAGCCGCTCCCACGGAAATTCCGGACGCCAGCCAAGCCGGCGCGCCAGCGGTGCAAAAGCCAGTTCGAAGGCGCGGCGCGGGCCGCTCTCGGCGCCGATGTGGTTGACCAGGATCAGTTCGCCCCCGGGCTTCAGCACGCGGATGAAATCGTCGAGTGTCGCTTCAGGATCCGGCACGGCGGTGATGACGTATTGCGCAACCACCGCATCGAACGAGCCATCCTTGAAGGCGAGATGCTTGGCGTCCATCACCGCGAGCGTCTCGACATTGGTCAGGCCGAACTCGCGCACGCGCTGCCTTGCCTTGCGCAGCATACCCTCGGAGATATCGACGCCGCACAGCTTCGTGCTGCGCGAATAATCCGACAGCGACAAACCGGTGCCGACGCCGACGTCGAGCACGCGCCCGCCGATGCGGTCAGCTTCCGCGATGGTGGAGCGGCGGCCCTCGTCGAACACTTTTCCGAATACGAGATCGTATACCGGCGCCCAGCGGTCGTATGCCTTGGTCACGCCAGTGAGATTGATGTCCCCCATCCCCTGCCCTGAACTCTACTGTTGGCGCATGATCTTGTCCGAAAACCGGTACCCACTTTTCGCTAACGCGGCCCTTCGGGTCAGGATCATGTGCGCTTTTGATTATCCGCGGATTGCCTCTGCGAGCGGCGCGGCCATTTCACGCTCGACAATCTTCGCCGACGCACTCTTGATGAATCCGCCGCCGAGCACGCGTGCCTGTCCCGAAGGCGCGTCGTAGAACACGCAGGCCTGGCCGGGCGAAACACCCTCCTCGCCTGCGACCAGTTCAACCTCATACCCCTGCTTGCCGGCGCGCAGGAAAGCCGGCTGCGGCGGGCGCGTCGAGCGAACCCGCACAAACATCTCGATGCCCTCGCCGATCACGCGATCCAGCGCGCCATCGCCGATCCAGTTGATATCGCGGAGCACGATGCGGTCCATGCGCAGCGCCTCGCGCGGGCCGACTACGACGCGGCGGCTGTCGGCGTCGAGCCGCACCACATAGAGCGGCGAGCCGGACGCGATGCCGAGGCCCTTGCGCTGGCCGACGGTGAAATGCGCGATGCCCTGATGACGGCCGAGCACGCGGCCGGCGAGATCGACGATGTCGCCCGGCTCCATCGCATTCGGGCGCAGGCGGCCGATGATGTCGGTGTAGCGGCCGGTCGGCACGAAGCAGATATCCTGGCTGTCCTGCTTGTCGGCGACTTCGAGACCGAAGCGGCGCGCAAGCTCGCGCACCTCGGGCTTGTTCATGTCGCCGAGGGGAAAGCGCAGGAAATCGAGCTGCTCGCGCGTGGTCGCGAACAGGAAATAGCTCTGGTCGCGGTCACTGTCCTCAGCGCAATGCAGCGCGCGCGATCCGTCCGGCATGCGGCGCGAGGCGACATAGTGCCCGGTGGCGAGCGCGGCAGCGCCGAGATCGCGCGCGGTCTCCAGGAGATCGCGGAATTTGACCGTGCGATTGCACTCGATGCAGGGCACCGGCGTCTCGCCATGCGCGTAGCTGTCGGCGAAATTGTCGATCACGGATTCGCGGAAGCGGCTTTCGTAATCCAGCACATAATGCGGGATACCGATGGAGGCCGCGACGTTGCGCGCATCATGGATGTCGCGCCCGGCGCAGCAGGCGCCCTTGCGGTGAGTCGCCGCGCCATGGTCGTAAAGCTGCAGCGTGATGCCGACGACGTCGTAGCCCTGCGATTTCAACAGCGCAGCCGTTACCGACGAGTCGACGCCGCCGGACATGGCGACCACGACACGGGTATCTTCAGGACGGCCTTCGAGATCGAGACTGTTCTGCATGGCTCCGGTTGATCGATGCGGCCGCGAAAGCTGGCGCGCCGCGATCGGAATGGGCTTGCCGGATGGTCCGGCAGGCGCGCTCTTTAATATAGGCCGTGTTGGCGTGAAGCAATCACGCGAGACCGTTTGGATGACCTTCCGGAAAACCGCGGCAAATCTTGCCGCCGGGCAGAAATGGCGCCCGTTTTCGGGTGTTCGCGGCGGCGACGCTTCTTTCATAAGATGCTGATTTTTCGTGATAATTTATAGATTTTGGGAATGGCCCGGTCCTTGCTGACTACAACGCCAGTTCCATTCCGAGAGGCCGCCCGTGGTCAGCGTTACGCCCGATATCTCAGCCAACAGTTCCCTCCAGGCGCCCCCGCCGCGGGCCAAGGCCGACCCGCAGCCCTCGGGCGACAACTTTGCCTCGCTGGTCGACAGCAACACGACCGCAGCTGCCAATAATCATGATCGCAGCCAGGATCGGGCGCAGGACGCTTCGGCTACATCGCAGCCCGCATCATCCGACCGGGGCCCCTCCGCTGCCCGCCGCGACGCCGCCGCTTCTGCCGACAAGCCACGCAATGGGAGGGACAGCAGGAGCGAGCGCAACGACGCGAGCCAAGACGTGACCGCCGCCGACGCGGCCGACACCGAAAAGCCTGCCGAGACCGGCTCGACAAAGCGCGCGAAGACGAAGTCCGCCGCCGGCAAGACCGAAGAGGTCAAGCCGGCCGAAAAGCAACCTTCCGACCAGACCGAAGCAACCGATGCCAGTGGGACCGAGGTGCCCGGCGATCAGGCTTCGGGCGAGGCCGCCGATGCCATCGACGCGGCGATCACCGTCGCTGTCGCGGCCGCGGCCGAGGTACAGGTGCCTGTGACGGCGCCGGGTGCCACCACGCCCGGCGGCAACGCACCGCTCGCCATCGCGGCTGCGGCCATCGCCGCCGCGAGCACCGTCGCGGCCGAAGCGGCCGGCGCCACGGCTGTCGTCGCCACCAATAGCAATGCCAACAAGCCTGCGGTAGCCGCGGCGAAGACCGACGCGCAAGCGGTCGTCGGCGAGACCACGACTGCGCAAGCGACGCCTGCCGGCGATGTGGCGGCTGCGGCCGCAATCGCAGTGACGGCCTCGACACCGCGTCCGACGGCGCCAAAGAGCGCGGCGGAAAAGACTTCAGCTTCGACCGGCGATGCCGCGGCATCTTCCGGCGAGCCCGACGCTTTAGCGACTCCAACCGAAGCGCCGGCAAACAACACGGCCACGGCTGCCGCTGCTTCCGGCGCCGAGCAGCCCGCCGCGGCAAAACCGGCGGTCAGGAACGCCCACGCCGAAGCCGCCAAGACCGAATCGGCCGGCGCGCAGACGCCTTCGGCCACAGCGGCCCACCTCAATGCGACCGGCCCTCACGATGCCGCACCCGCGCAGACCAATGCGCAAGCGACCGCCGTTGCCAGCTTCCAGCCGCTGTTGCAGGCCACAGCGGCGCAGGCACAGCCTTCGTACACTGTCACATCAGCGACGCAATCGACCGCCGTGCCGCTCTCGGGGCTTGCGATGGAAATTGCCGCGTCGGTGCGCAGCGGCAAGAGCCGCTTCGAGATCCGGCTCGACCCCGCCGACCTCGGCCGCATCGACGTGCGCATCGATGTCGATCGCAATGGCCAGGTCACCTCGCATCTTACCGTCGAGAAGCCGGAGACGCTGTCGATGCTGCGCCAGGACGCGCCGCAATTGCAGCGCGCACTGAACGAGGCCGGACTTTCCACCGGCGACAGCGGCCTGCAGTTTTCCCTGCGCGACCAATCGTCCTCCGGACAGAACGGTAATCAATCCAATCCCAACGCCCAGCGCCTGATCCTCACCGAGGAGGAAACCGTGCCTGCCGCGGTGGCGGGAAGCTATGGCCGCATGCTGGGTGCCGGCGGCGGCGTGGACATCAGGGTTTAAGGAGTTCGCCATGGCCGTCGATGCAACCATGCCCAGTCCGGTGGTTTCGGCCACCTCGAACAGCTCAGGCACCGGCTCGAGCAACAATTCCGCGTCGAACAACACGGCGAGCATCGCCAGCAACTTCCAGACCTTCCTGACGCTGCTGACCACCCAGCTGCAGCACCAGAACCCGCTCGACCCGCTCGATACCAACCAGTTCACCGCCCAGCTCGTGCAGTTCGCCGGCATCGAGCAGCAGATGAAGCAGAACGAGCAGCTCGCCTCGCTGATATCGATCGAAAAGAGCGCGCAGTCGACCCAGGCACTGGTCTATGTCGGCAACACCGTGGCGGTGGATGGCAGCAAGGCCCAGTTCGACGGCTCGGCGACCTGGAACCTGAAGGCGCCCAAGGACACCAACGCGACCATCACCATCACCAATTCGGCCGGCCAGACCGTCTATTCCGGCAGCTACTCCTTGCAGCAGGGCAATGCCAGCTTCGTCTGGGACGGCAAGGGCAATGACGGCGTGCAATATCCGAAAGGAACGTACACCCTGACCGCCACCGGCAAGGATTCCTCAGGAAATAACGTGGCAATCTCGACCGAAGTCCAGGGCGTGGTCGATTCGGTCGACCTCACCGCGTCCCCGCCGCTGCTGTCGATCGGCGGCACGACCTACACCACCGACCAGATCAAACGGGTGGTGCGCACGAGCTCAAGCTCCAGCTGAGCTTCTTAACGTTCGGTTAGAACTCCTTAACCTGAATTAACCAAATCAGCCCGCAAGCCGTTGATCCGGCAGGCGGGCTTTCAGCATTTTCAAGGAGATTCGTATTGAAGCCTTTGGCTTAGGCAAATTTTAAGCGGGCCGGCGTAGTTTTACCAATGTGAGTTCAGTGGTTGAGAGTTTGTGAGTACGCCATGACAGAACCCCATCGCCCGAGGGTCAAATACGTCATCGGGCCTGACGGCAGTCCGTTGACGATCGCGGATCTCCCTGCACCCGGCACCAAGCGGTGGGTCATTCGCCGCAAGGCCGAAGTCGTTGCTGCGGTTCGCGGCGGCCTGCTTTCCCTCGAGGAAGCCTGCAGTCGCTACACGCTGACGGTCGACGAATTCCTCTCCTGGCAGTTCTCGATCGACCAGCACGGTCTGGCGGGCCTGCGCACCACGCGCATCCAGCAGTACCGCCAATAAATCTCTTCCGTATCGGCATTTGATGAAAACCGGCTTCGTTTTGCGAAGCCGGTTTTTCTCATTCCTGGATTTAGTTGATCGCCGTTAACCCTCGTTAACCAGTTGGAAACCATACCCTAGGCAATAATTGCCCACCTCGGCCGGTTGGGCCGAATCCCTGGGGGCGGTTGGTGCAAAGTCTGGTTGCTTTCCTCAAAGGACTGGGCGCGGCGCGGCTGGCGGCGATGGTGGCGGTGACCGCCGCGCTGATCGGCTTCTTCGCCTTCGTCATCATGCGCGTCACGACGCCGCAGATGACCACCCTCTTCACCGACCTGTCGACCGAAGACTCCTCGGCCATCATCAAGGACCTCGAGCGCCAGGCGATCCCCTTCGAGCTGCGTAACGAGGGCGCCGTCATCATGGTGCCCAAGGACAAGGTGACGCGGCTGCGGATGAAGCTCGCCGAGAGCAACCTGCCCAAGGGCGGCGGCGTCGGCTACGAAATCTTCGACAAGTCGGATGCGCTGGGCACCACCAGCTTCGTCCAGAACATCAACCATATGCGCGCGCTGGAGGGCGAGCTCGCTCGCACCATCCGCGCTATCGACCGCATCCAGGCCGCCCGCGTCCATCTGGTGCTGCCGGAACGGCCGCTGTTCTCGCGCGAGAAGCCGGAGCCGTCGGCCTCCATCGTGGTGCGGGTGCGCGGCTCGCTGGAGCCGGCCCAGATCCGCGCCATCCGCCATGTCGTAGCCTCCGCCGTCAACGGACTGAAGCCGCAGCGGGTCTCGATCGTCGACGAGGCCGGTAACCTGCTTGCTGACGGCGCCACGTCAGAGGCCGAAAGCGCAGTCGGTGACGAGCGCCGCAGCGCCTTCGAGAAGCGATTGCGCAAGCAGGTCGAGGACATCGTATCCTCCGTGGTCGGCCAGGGCCGCGCCCGCGTCCAGTTGTCGGCCGATTTCGACTACAACAAGGTGACGCAGACTTCCGACAAGTTCGACCCTGAAGGACGCGTGCTGCGCTCCAGCCAGACCCGCGAGGAATCCTCCGCCACCGCCGAGAATAACGGCCAGGTCACCGTCAACAACGAACTGCCCGGCCAACAGCGCAACGACGGCACCGCGGCGGCGCGCGAGCAGAGCAAGAAGAGCGAAGAGACCAACAATTACGAGATCTCGCGCACCACCAAGACCGAGGTGACGGAGGCCGGGCGCGTCAACCGCGTCTCGGTGGCGGTGCTGGTCGACGGCATGTATTCCAAGAACGAAAAAGGCGAGATGGTCTACCAGGACCGCAGCAAGGAGCAGCTGGACCGCATCGCTTCGCTGGTGCGCTCGGCGATCGGCTTCGATCAGAAGCGCGGCGATCAGGTGGAAGTCGTCAATCTGCGCTTTGCCGAGCCGCCCAGCGTTCCCACGGTGGTCGAGCCGACCGGTATCCTCGGCATGTTCCAGTTCACCAAGGACGACGTCATGTACGTCATCGAGCTCGGCGTGATGATGCTGCTCGGCCTTGTCGTGCTGTTCATGGTGATCCGTCCGCTGGTCAAGCGCATCCTCGCCGCCGAAGTGGTTCCTACGCTGGCCGAGGCGACCCTGCCGGCGCTCGCCGATGCCAAGGCTGAGGCCGCTTCCGGCCACGCGCTGCTGCCGCCGGGCACAACCGCCGCCTCGCTGATCGACGTCGCCCAGGTCCAGGGCCAGGTCCACGCCCAGGCCGTGCACCGCGTCGGCGAGCTCGCCGAACGCAATCCCAACGAAACCGCCGCCATTGTCCGGCAATGGCTGAGCGAAGAAGCCCAACCCGCGTGATCTGACATGGCCTTGCCGCAACAATCCAACGCCGCCGACATCACCACCGTCATCTCCTCGCTGGCGAGCCGGCAGAGCGGCCGTCCGAAGGCAAAGCCCTTGAGCGGACCGAAGCGCGCCGCCATCCTGATGCTGGCGCTCGGCGAGCAATATGGCGGCAAGGTGTGGGGCCTGCTCGACGACGACGAGGTGCGCGAGCTGTCGATCCACATGTCGACGCTCGGCACGGTAGAGGCCGAGACGGTCGAGGATCTCTTGCTCGAATTCGTCTCGCGCATGTCCGCCTCCGGCGCGCTGATGGGCAATTTCGACGCCACCGAGCGGCTGCTGCAGCAATACCTGCCGGCCGAGCGCGTCACCGGCATCATGGACGAAATCCGCGGCCCCGCCGGCCGCAACATGTGGGAAAAGCTCTCCAACGTGCAGGAGGAGGTGCTCGCCAACTACCTGAAGAACGAATACCCGCAGACCATCGCCGTGGTGCTGTCGAAGCTGAAGCCGGAACACGCCGCGCGCGTGCTCGCGATCCTGCCCGAAGACATGGCGCTCGACGTCGTCAACCGCATGCTGAAGATGGAGGCGGTGCAAAAGGAAGTGATCGAGCGCGTCGAGCAGACGCTGCGCACCGAGTTCATGTCCAACCTGTCGCAGACGCGCCGCCGCGACGCCCACGAGGTGATGGCGGAAATCTTCAACAATTTCGACCGCCAGACCGAAACCCGCTTCATCACCTCCCTGGAAGAAGACAACCGCGAGGCCGCCGAGCGCATCAAGGCGCTGATGTTCACCTTCGACGACCTGATCAAGCTGGATTCTGCGTCCGCCCAGACCCTGATGCGAAATGTCGACAAGGACAAGCTCGGTGTCGCGCTGAAGAGCGCGAACGAGGAAGTGCGCGGCTTCTTCCTCGGCAACATGTCCTCGCGCGCCGGCAAGATGCTGCTCGACGACATGGCGGCGATGGGCCCGGTGCGGCTGCGCGACGTCGACGAGGCGCAGGCGCTGCTGGTCAACCTCGCCAAGGATCTCGCCGCCAAGGGCGAGATCACGCTGACCAAGAACCGCGCCGACGACGAGCTGGTGTACTGATGATCGCACCCGCAAAATTCCTGTTCGACGTCGACTTCGGCGCTCCCGACAAGAAGGAGAAGGCGGCGACCGCGGCCGAGATCGCCGCGAAGGTCGGCGAAGCCGAGGCGCGCGCCTATCGCGCCGGCTACGACGCCGCCCAGCGCGAGGCCAAGGTCGAGAGCGACCGCCGCGCCGCGCTCGCGCTTGAGGAAATTGGAATCTCCATCAGGGGCATCGCCGCGCGCCTTGGCAGCATCGAGACCCGGATGGAAACCGAGGCGGTCGACGTCGCGATTGCGGCGGCGCGAAAACTCTGTGCCGAGCTGATTGCGCGCGAGCCGCTCGGCGAGATCACGGCGCTGGTGTCGGACTGCTTCTCGCATCTGGTGTCGACGCCGCATCTGGTGGTGCGGATCAACGACAGTCTTTACGAGGGCGCGCAAGCGCAGATCGAGCGGCTCGCGGCGCATGCTGGATTCGAGGGCCGGCTGGTGATCCTGGCCGAACCGACCATTGCCACCGGCGACTGCCGGATCGAATGGGCCGACGGCGGCGTGGTGCTGGATCGCGCCGCGATCGAAACCAAGATCGACGAACTTGTCGGGCGCTATTTGGCGTCCCGCAACGAGGCCGAAAGGCCATGAGGATGAGCCATGAGTGACACCGACGCACAGGTCCCGCTTCCCGACCTCAACGCGGCCGACGCCCCGCCGACCGCCGACGACATCGGCTACAACGAGGACGAAAACGCCTCGCGCATCGCCGCCGATCTCGAGGCTGTGTTCGACGTGCCGGTGCAGGTTTCGGCCGTGCTCGGCCGCTCCAAGATGGACGTCGGCGAGCTGCTCAAGCTCGGCCCCGGCACCGTGCTTGAGCTCGACCGCAGGGTCGGCGAATCCATCGACATCTACGTCAACAACCGCCTGGTGGCACGCGGCGAAGTCGTGCTGGTCGAGGACAAGCTCGGCGTAACCATGACGGAAATCATCAAAGCGGAACGCACCTAAGGCGTCCCAGAGGACAACAGGCGCATCACGGGCGCGAAGGATAAGAACAGGAGACTAGCATGCGGCTTCTCATCGTCGGCACCTTGAAGGGCCAGCTCACCACCGCCACCAAGATCGCGATGGACAATGGCGCCTCGGTCACCCATGCCGAGGGCAACGAGCAGGCGATGAACGTGCTGCGCGGCGGCAAGGGCGCTGACCTGCTGATGGTCGACGTGGCGCTTGATATCCGCGACCTCGTGATGCGGCTGGAAGCCGAGCACATCCATGTGCCGATCGTCGCCTGCGGCATCTCATCCGATGCCCGCGCAGCGGTCGCCGCCATCCACGCCGGCGCCAAGGAATACATCCCGCTGCCGCCCGACCCCGAACTGATCGCCGCCGTGCTCGCTGCGGTCGCCAATGATACCCGCGACCTCGTCTACCGCGACGAAGCCATGGGCAAGGTGATCAAGCTGGCGCAGCAGATTGCCGGCTCCGACGCCTCCGTAATGATCACCGGCGAATCCGGAACGGGCAAGGAAGTGCTGGCGCGCTACGTCCACTCCCGTTCGGCGCGCGCCAAGCGGCCGTTCATCTCGATCAATTGCGCCGCGATCCCCGAACACCTGCTGGAATCCGAGCTGTTCGGCCATGAGAAAGGCGCGTTCACCGGCGCGATCGCGCGCCGTGTCGGCAAGTTCGAAGAGGCGAGCGGCGGCACGCTGCTGCTGGACGAAATCTCCGAGATGGACGTTCGTCTGCAGTCGAAGCTGCTCCGGGCCATCCAGGAGCGCGTGATCGACCGCGTCGGCGGCACCAAGCCGGTGCCGGTCGACATCCGCATCATCGCCACCTCCAATCGCAACCTCGGCGATGCGGTGCGCGAGGGAACGTTCCGCGAGGACCTGCTGTTCCGTCTCAACGTGGTGAACCTGAAGATCCCGGCGCTGCGGGAGCGGCCCGCCGACATCATCGAGCTCGCCCAGCATTTCGTGAAGAAGTACGCGGAAGCGA
>DATEJC010000097.1:0-10823 GCA_035278345.1 Bradyrhizobium sp.
TCGACATTGATGGCGGGATGCTCGCGCAGGAAGCTCGCGAGCGCGCGTGGCAGATGCTCTGAAAGCCCCGAGGTGTTGGCGAGCAGATGCACGTTGGCGCGGACGCCCGAGGCAAAGCGGGCCAGATCGCCGCGCATCGCCTCCACATTGTTGAGCACGAGCCGCGCATGATCGAGCAGGCTCTCGCCGGCGGCGGTGAGTTCGACCCCGCGGCGGCCGCGCTTGAAAAGCGCGACGCCCAGCGCAGCTTCAAGGCCCTTGATCCGCTCGCTCGCCGAGGCCAGCGCCAGGTGCACGCGGGCCGCGCCCGCGGTGATGCTGCGCGTCTCCGCGACCGCGACAAAGAGCTGGAGATCGACCAGATCGAAACGCATGGCTGCCCGGCTTTCCATCTCCCTTCGGCATGGCCGAAGGCATTCTCCGTAAGGTCCAGATTGTGCCCATTGGCTCAATCGGTCAATGTGCCCGAATGCAAGACTCGCTTCTCATTCTGATTGCCGCCGCCTTCCTGCTTGCCGGATTCGTCAAGGGTGTGATCGGGCTCGGGCTGCCGACGGTGTCGATGGGCCTGCTCGTGGTGACGATGGCGCCGGCCCAGGCGATCGCGATCGTCATCGTGCCGGCGATCGTCACCAATATCTGGCAGACCTTTGGCGGACCTTATCTGCGCGACATCATGCGCCGGCTGTGGCCATTGATGGTGGGCACCGTGATCGGCATCTGGCTCAACGCCGGCCTGCTGACCGGGCCCTATGCGGCGTATGGCACCGTAACGCTCGGCGTGTTGCTGGTGATCTACGCCATCATGGGCCTGACCAGGCTGCAATTCACCGTCGCTCAGCGCAACGAGAAATGGATCGGCGGCATTGTCGGCCTGATCACCGGTGTCGTGTCGGCTGCGACCGGCGTACAGGTCTTTCCCTCCATGCCCTACATGCAGGCGATCGGCATGGAGAAGGACGAGCTGGTGCAGGCGCTCGGCGTGTTCTTCACCGTGGCGACGGTGGCGCTCGCATTCAACATCGCCGCGTCGGGGCTGTTGACGGCGGCAACTGCGCTACCTGGCGCTATCGCCATGGCGGCGTCCTTTGCCGGCATGTTCATCGGGCAGGTCGTGCGCTCGCGAATGCAGCCGGAGGTCTTCCGCCGCTGGTTCCTGGTCTCGATGATTTTCCTTGGGCTCTACATCGCCGGCAATGCGCTGATCAAGATCCACGGCTGAAACGGTTATCTCGCCTCCAGCATCGCAACGCGGATACCGAGATAGACGAACAGCCCGCCGAGCGCGCGGTTGATCCAGGTGATCGCGCCCTCCGACTGGCGGATGCGCGTCGCCGCCTTCGCGGCAAAGGCCGCGATGCCGAGGCACCACAGCGTGCCGTTGAAGATGAAGATCGCACCCAGCAGCAGGAAGGCCAGCGGCTTGTGCGCCGAGGCCGCGTCGACGAATTGCGGCAGGAACGCAAGGAAGAATAGCGCGACCTTGGGATTGAGCACATTGGTCAGCGCGCCCTGCCAGAACACTGCCGCAAGCGAGGTCGCTCCGCGCTCGATGGCGATGTCGGTCAGAGGCTTTGAGCGCGACAACAGCATCTGCACCCCCGTAACGAGCAGATAGGCCGCGCCGGCGAGCTTCAGGATGGTAAACGCGGTCGAGGACGCCATCAGCAGGGCCGATAGGCCGATCGCGGCGCCCAGCACATGCACAAGGCAGCCGCAGCTGATGCCGATGGCGGCCGCCGCCCCACCACGCCACCCGAGCTGGATGCTGCGGCCGATGATATAGGCGGTGTCCGGCCCGGGCGTGACATTGAGCAGCAGGCCGGACAGGACAAAGAGCCAGAGTTCATGAATGCCGAGCATGATTGCCGTTCGCCGCCTCCTACCCGCCCAAATCCCGGTTCCGTGACGATAGAATGACGCAAGACCTTTAACCAAGCCCGTTGCATGAGGTTTGCATGAGGCGCAACGTGAGGATCGGGCTTCCGTCTGCGACGAGCTGTCTGTAAGGGATTTGCCAGCTGGAATACAAGGTGATTCCAGCGGTTATGGAGATTGAGGAATTAATGCAAAGACGCCTGGCAGCTATCGTCTGTGCGGACGTCGCCGGCTACTCGCGCATGATGGGAGCCGACGAGGCCGGGACGCATGCCGCGTTCAAGGCGCATCGCAGCGCGATTTACCCTGTGATCCTCAACCATGGCGGCCGGATGGTGAAAAATACCGGCGACGGCTTCATGCTGGAGTTTCCCAGCGTAGTCAGCGCGATCGAGGCCGCGATCGAGATGCAGCGGCTGATGGCCGAACGCAATGCCCAGCTGCCCGCCGACCGGGTGATGCGCTTCCGGATGGGCGCCCATATGGGCGACGTGATCGCCGATGAGGACGAGGTGTTTGGCGACGACGTCAATATCGCCGTTCGCCTGGAATCGGTTGCCGCGCCCGGCGGCATCGCCGTGTCGGCCAAGGCTTACCTCGAGGCCGGCAAGCACCTTTCCACGACGCTGGTCAATGCCGGCAACCATCAGCTGAAGAACATCGGCGAACTGGTCAATGTCTGGACCTGGGAGCCCGGCGGAACCGAAACGCAAGCGGCAGAGTCAAGGGCAGCAGCCCACCTGCCGGCCCAGTACCGCACCGCCATCGTCGGCGTGCTGCCTTTCGTCAATCTCGGCGACACCGACGAATATTTCGCCGACGGGCTCACCGAAGACCTGATCCACGCGCTGTCGCTGCAGTCGTTCTACCGGGTGCTGAGCCGCAGCTCGACCTTCGCCTTCAAGGGCCAGAACCTGAGCGCGCGCCTGATCGCGCGCGAGATCGACGCGACCTATCTGATCCAGGGCTCGGTGCGGCGCGCCGGCAACAAGCTGCGCGTCACCGCCGAGCTGATCGCACCGGAAAACGGCGCGCAATTGTGGGCCGGCCGCTATGACCGCGACATGGGCGACCTGTTCACGCTGCAGGACGAATTGACCACGAGCCTGTCGGCCGCGCTGGCGCCGGAAATCTTTCGCGCCGAAGCCTCGGCGCCGGCGCGCTCGTCCTCGACCGATCTCACCGCCTGGGACCGCTTCCTGCGCGGGCTGTCGCATTACTACAAACAGACAAAGCCCGATTTCGAAACTTCGATCGCCTTCTTCAGGGAAGCGATCGCGCTCGATCCGTCGCTGGCGATCGCCCGCGCCTATCTCGGCACCATCATGATCCAGGGCATCCAGTACGGCTGGATCAAGAGCACGCGCGAGCTGTGGGCGGAGGCCATGGAGCTGGCGGCAAGCAGCGTCCGGCTCGATCCGCGCTCGTCCTTTGCCTACTCTATCCTCGCCTTTATCCAGGCGATGGAGGGCGATCACGAAGCGGCGATGGAAGCAGGCCGACGGGCGGTCGGGCTCAACCCCTACGACATGGGCGCGCGCGGCGTTCTCGGCTGCTGTCACCTCGCCGTCGGCGAACAACGCGAGGCCATCGAGCTGTTCTCCACCGCCGTGCAGCGCGGCAACAGCGATCCCCGCTATCAATGGGCGGCGATGCTCGCCTTCAGCCACTATTTGCTGGGGCAGTACGATGCGTCGCTGTCCTGGGCGCGCGAGGCGCTCTATGTCAATCCCAACCACCTTCAGGTGCTGGCCGTCAGAGCCGCGGCGCTGGCGCAGCTCGGGCGCCACCAGGAAGCGGCCAAAGCAACCCAGGTTCTGCTCACGAGCTACCCGGGCCTCACCGTCGAAAAGCACCTGCGCAATTTTCGCTGGAGGGAGCTCGCCGATATCGCGCACTATCGCGAAGGGCTTTTGAAGGCCGGCGTGCCGTCCACCAAACTGACGCTGATCGAGGCCGGCAGGCGAACTGCATCCTGACCGCGTCAACCGTCGTCCGGCGGCGGCACCTTGGTTGACAGGGCGTCCAATTCCGCCAAAATCCTGACCGCATCCACAGGTAGTATTCGGCTCGCGGCATTGCACCGCGGCACTTCATCCGCGCCAACGAATCTTTTTATTGTCCGCTGCTGTTGGGGGATTGAGAGCATGCAAGACCGCACTGGACCGAATTCGGACGCGCCTGGCCAGCCGATCGCCGTTTCGCCCGACAATCCCTGCCCGTTCCTGCGCGCCATCGTCGCCGAAGGCTATGTGGGCGGCCATAACGTGCGGCTGCGAACGCTGGCACAGACCGTGCAGGTGCAGGCTTCGCCAGGGATCGACTAGCAACCATCCTGCGCTTCTACTGCTTCGGCTCGAAGCCCGGCACCCATTTCTCGTGCTGGGGCAGGTCGTCCTGGATGGTCCACCAGGGCGCGCGCGATGACGTGAAGACATGCAGGAGAGGCCGGACCTGCGGATCATCGTCGAGCAATCCGGCCGGGATGCTGACCGTCGTCAGATAGCTCGCCCTGCCCGGCGTGAGGCAGCCGCAGATTTTGCAGCGGTTGCGGAAACTGCCGGGCGCGGATTCGTATTGCACCGTCATGTCCTCGCCCGCGACAAACCGGAATTTGTCGGCATCCACGTGGACATAGCTCGCAAACGCCGCGCCGGTCAGCTTGCGGCAATTGGCGCAATGGCAATGGGTGAGCGATCGGACCTTCTCGACTTCAAACCGCACCGCGCCGCAATGACAGCTTCCACGGATCATGACCGGTCCTCCAACTCGCGCTTCGCGGAGAGCTCAACCCATCCACGGCTTCTCACTTGAACAGCGGCGTGCCCGGCACGAAAGCGTCGAACGCCGCCCAGAACTGGGCGCGGTAGCGGTCCTGCTCCTGCAATATCTCGTGCTTGGACCCGGCGATGACGAGGTGCGACCCGGCGCGCAGGTGATAGGCGAATTCCTCGATCGCGGCGGTCGAGACGATGGTGTCGTTGCTCGCCGCCAGCATCAGGATCGGCTGGCGGATTTCCGACGGATAGCTCATGCCGCGAAAGGTATGCATCGCCGAGAAGGCGGCGTCGGCCCAGGCGATCGTCGGCGAGGCGAGCCCGAGCGTTGGGTCTTCCTCCAGGATCGCGGCGTTGCGGGCGTAGCGCACGGGATCGCTGGTCAGGGGATTGTTGATGAAGGATTCCGCGCCGGTGAGGTGATCGCTGCCGCCAGGCACGTACCGGCCGCCCTGCCCGGACCAGCGCAGCGCCTTCACCAGCATGCGCACAGGAAGCGAGGTCGCCCTGCCCGGCAGGTCGATCATCGGCGCCGACAGTACCATGCGATCGAACCAGCGCTTGCCCGCATGCGCGATACGCAGCATCACGGCGCCACCCATCGAATGGGCGAGCGCAAAGAATGGCGGCGGGCAATCCGGAAGCACCACCTGCTGCACGAAGGTTTCGACGTCGACCTCGAAGTCGGCGAAGTCCCGCACATAGCCCTTGCGCGGATCGCGCAGCCGCCGCGACGAATGCCCCTGCCCGCGCCAGTCGATCATGGCGACCGCAAACCCGCGCTCGCGCAGGTCGCGCACGGTTTCGAAATATTTCTCGATCTGCTCGCTGCGCCCGGTGAACACGCAGACCGTGCCCTTGCGGCCCGCCGGCGGCGCCCAGCGCGCAAAGCGCAATTCTGCTCCGTCAGGGGTTTTGATGGTGCCCGAGACGACGTCTTCCGGGACCGGATTGGATGGGATCGAGACAAGCGTCATGGGGCAATTCGCGATAGGTCGGAAAGGCTGGAAATCAAGGGGTTTGGCGCCGAAAGGCAGCGAAGTCTCGCCCTCTTGAACGCCGCCGAACAACCTCCATATCACCTTCGTGCAGGCCGCTACCAGTGTTTCGGGAAACCGAAGCATCAGGCTGCACAGGAAGACAGCCCGGCCCGATGGCGGGCGGGATATTGCAACAGTCGCTCAATGGAGGACTATCCATGCGTACCTACGACCTGACCCCGTTTTATCGTTCTACCGTCGGCTTTGACCGCCTCTTCAGCCTGCTCGATCAGGTGACTTCGGACGGCAGCCCCGGTTATCCCCCTTACAACATCGAGCGCACCGGCGAGAACGCCTATCGTATCTCGGTAGCGGTGTCCGGCTTCGCGCAGAGCGAGCTCTCCATCGTCGCAAAGGAAAACACGCTGACGATCAAGGGCGAGAAGGTCGCCAACGAGAATGGCAAGGACAAGTCCGAAGTGCTTTATCGCGGGATCGCCTCGCGTGCCTTCGAACGCGTCTTCCAGCTCGCTGACTTCGTCCAGGTGAAGAACGCTTCGCTCGAGAACGGCCTGCTCCATGTCGATCTCGTCCGCGAGATCCCCGAGGCCAACAAGCCGCGCAGCATTGCGATTACGAGCGGCGAGAAAGCCCCCCAGGTCGTCGACGGCTCGGCCTCAAAGGTCGCCGCCTAAGCGACAACGCCATCCAGTCGTTCAGCAGATATATTGGCTGAAACGAAAACGCCCCGGGAAACCGGGGCGTTTTTTGTTTTTGTCGCCCCGGCCTGGTGCGCAATTGCGCCCCAGGCCAGGATGACACCTTCACTCCAACCCCTGCGCCTTCGGCATTTCCTGCATCGGCTGGATGGCAGGTGCAGGCTTGGCCTCGGTCTGGCCGATCGTCGCGGTGGTGGCCGGCGCGGTATCCGCAGGCTTGGCTTGCGTTGCTGCGGCCTGCTGCGTCGACGGCGCGGGGGCCGGCTTTGCAGCGGCCTCCGCAGCAGGCTTGGCGGGCTCAGCCGGCTTTGCGGCCAGCGGGCTCGGCTTCGGCACGGGCACGCTTCGGCTGGCGACACGGGGAGTCGAGGCCGGCGCGCGCAAGGCGCTCCGGTCGGCGTTTGTCGGCGGCAGCGGACCAGGCGGACCGTAGGACGAATTCCAGGCATCGCCTTCGTAGGGCGCGCCGTTCTGCCAGGCCGGCACGAAGCGCAGGATGCGGCCGGAGCGCGCGTCGATGACGAGACGGCCGTCCTCGCCGCCGCGGTCGATCACCGCGATGGTGTAGATGAAGCCGCGCTGTTGCGGGATGCCGAGCGGCGAGAAGCCAGCCTCGCGGATGATGTTGTAGACCTCATGCGGCGGCACCAACGCGGCCGGCGCGTAACTGGGGCCATAGCCGCCGTAACCAGGGCCATAGCCGTAGCGCGGCGGCGGTGCCGGCGGCGGAACCTCCACCGGCGGCGGCGCATAATACGGCCCGCCGCGATAAGGCGCGTCGACGTAGGGGCCGCTGAAATCCGAGACCCTGCTGGGGCCGATCATTTGCGCGTTGGCCGCGCTCGCGCTCAGCGCCAGCCCTGCCGCCAGCACACATCCTGTGAACAACTTCATTGCCGATTGCTCCTGTCACGCCCCGGAGCGTTCTTCGCTCTCTAGCCGGGCCCAAGATTCCCCGGCGATTCCGGCAGTCCTTGGGCAGGATCGCGGCGGGCCGGCGGGATGAATCGGGGCTATCGGGCTATCCCCATCGGGATGCTGGGATCAGCCATGCAGCCGGGGACTTCCGCGCGCTTGTGTGATAGAGAAAAATTTGGCATGTTGTGATTTAGGGCAGTATCCCTGTCCCAATTGCGGTGCTTCCCCGGCACGGGGATTGCACCGAAAAATCGGCCCTCCGGAGGCCGATAAGGTACAGGCAAGACGCGCTTGCCGGGGACGATGAGCGCGACAGCCTGAAATATAAGACATAGCGGCTCGCGGCGGACGAGCGGTGACCCGGTGGGTACCGCAACGCCCAAGGTGCGCCGATGCACGATGGTGAGGTTCTCACTAGCGGGATCAAGAAGGACTGAGGAAATGAGCGGGTCGGAGTTCGAGCGCGAAGACATCATCCACAATGCGATGTCGGCGGCCCCGGATTCGAAACCGGTCGAGCGCGAGCACAGCTGGCGTCCGCCGGCCGAAGGCCTTTACGACCTCAGCCTTGAAAAGGATTCCTGCGGCGTCGGTTTCATCGCCAACATCAAGGGCAAGGCGTCGCACCAGATCATCTCCGACGCGCTCTCGATCCTGTGCAATCTCGAGCATCGCGGCGCCGTCGGCGCTGACCCGCGCGCCGGCGACGGCGCCGGTATTCTCGTGCAGATCCCGCACGCCTTCTTCAAGCGCAAGGCCGCCGAGATCGGTTTCCAGCTGCCGGAGCCCGGCCAGTACGCCATCGGCGCGCTGTTCATGCCGAAGGAGACGTCGTGGCGCAAGGTGATCAAGAGCATCATCGCCGACCAGATCCGCGACGAAGGATTCCAGCTGCTCGGCTGGCGCGACGTGCCGTCAGACAACTCCTCGCTCGGCGTTACCGTGAAGCCGACCGAGCCCTATCACATGCAGGTGTTCATCGGCCGCAACGGCGTCGGCAAGACGACGGACGATTTCGAGCGCCGGCTCTACATCCTGCGCAAGTCGATCTCGCAGGCGATCTACCAGCGCCGCGACCGCGGCATGGCCGGCTATTACCCGGTTTCGTTCTCGTGCCGCACCGTGATCTACAAGGGCATGTTCCTCGCCGACCAGCTCGGCAAGTACTATCCCGATTTGCATGAGAAGGACTTTGAGAGCGCGCTGGCGCTGGTGCATCAGCGCTTCTCGACCAACACCTTCCCGACCTGGTCGCTGGCGCATCCCTACCGGATGATCGCCCATAACGGCGAAATCAACACGCTGCGCGGCAACGTCAACTGGATGGCGGCGCGGCAGGCTTCGGTGCATTCCGAACTCTACGGCAAGGACATCAGCCGGCTTTGGCCGATCTCCTATGAGGGACAGAGCGACACCGCCTGCTTCGACAACGCGCTCGAATTCCTGGTGCAGGGCGGCTACTCGCTGCCGCACGCGGTCATGATGATGATTCCGGAAGCGTGGGCCGGCAATCCGCTGATGGATGAGCAGCGCCGCGCCTTCTACGAATATCATGCCGCACTGATGGAGCCGTGGGACGGCCCCGCTGCGATCGCCTTCACCGACGGCCGCCGGATCGGCGCAACGCTCGACCGCAACGGTCTGCGGCCGGCGCGCTATCTCGTCACCAAGGACGACCGCATCGTGATGGCGTCCGAAATGGGCGTCTTGAAGATTCCGGAGGACCAGATCGTCACCAAGTGGCGGCTGCAGCCGGGCAAGATGCTGCTCGTCGACCTCGAGCAGGGCCGCCTCATTCCCGACGACGAGATCAAGGCCGAACTCGCCAAGAGCCATCCCTACACCGACTGGCTGCACCGCACCCAGATCGTGCTGGAAGAGCTTCCGGACGCGCCGAGCAAGGGCGTGCGCTCCAACCTGCCGCTGCTCGACCGGCAGCAGGCGTTCGGCTATTCGCAGGAAGACATCACCATCCTGATGACGCCGATGGCCTCCACCGGCGAGGAAGCGACGGGCTCGATGGGCAACGACACGCCGATCTCGGCGCTGTCGGACCGCCCGAAGCAACTCTTCACCTACTTCAAGCAGAACTTCGCGCAGGTCACCAACCCGCCGATCGACCCGATCCGCGAGGAACTCGTCATGAGCCTCGTCTCTATCATCGGGCCCCGGCCGAACCTGTTCGACCTGCAGGGTCTCGCCTCGACCAAGCGCCTCGAAGTGCGGCAGCCGATCCTGACCGATGCGGACCTGGAGAAGATCCGCTCGATCTCGGAAATCGGCGACAGCCATTTCAAGTCGCGCACGATCGACACCACCTTCCACGCCGGCTTCGGCGCCGCAGGCATGGAGCAGGTGCTCGACGAGCTCTGCGCACGCGCGGAAGGCGCGGTGCGCGACGGCGTCAACATCATCATCCTGTCCGACCGCATGACCGGCACCGACCGGATTCCGATCCCCTCGCTGCTCGCCTGCGCGGCCGTGCATCATCATCTGATCCGCACCGGCCTGCGGACTTCCGTGGGCATCGTCATCGAATCCGGCGAGCCGCGCGAGGTGCATCATTTCGCATGCCTTGCGGGCTACGGCGCCGAGGCGATCAACCCCTATCTGGCGTTCGAAACCATCATCGCGATGAAGGAGAAGCTGCCGGGCTCGCTCGATGACTACGAGATCGTCAAGCGCTACATCAAGTCGATCGGCAAGGGCCTCCTCAAGGTGATGTCCAAGATGGGCATCTCGACCTACCAGTCCTATTGCGGCGCGCAGATCTTTGACGCCGTCGGCCTGAAGGCCGATTTCATTGCGAAGTATTTCGCCGGCACGCACACCCGCATCGAGGGCGTGGGCCTGAACGAGATCGCCGAGGAAACGGTGCGTCGCCATAGCGACGCGTTTGGCGAAGCGCAGGTCTACAAGAGCGCGCTCGACGTCGGCGGCGAGTATGCCTACCGCACCCGCGGCGAGGATCACGCCTGGACGGCCGAGTCCGTCTCGGCGTTGCAGCACGCCGTGCGCGGCAATTCGCAGGAGCGCTACCGCGCCTTTGCAAAAATCCTCAACGAGCAGTCCGAGCGGCTGGTGACGCTGCGCGGCCTGTTCCGCATCAAGACGGCGGACGAAGACAAGCGCAAGCCTGTCGCCCTCGACCAGGTCGAGCCGGCCAAGGAAATCGTCAAGCGTTTCGCCACCGGCGCCATGTCGTTCGGCTCGATCTCGCGCGAGGCGCACACCACGCTCGCCATCGCCATGAACCGGATCGGCGGCAAGTCCAACACCGGCGAAGGCGGCGAGGAAGCCGACCGCTTCAAGCCGATGGCCAACGGCGATTCAATGCGCTCGGCGATCAAGCAGGTCGCCTCGGGCCGCTTCGGCGTGACGACGGAGTACCTCGTCAACTCCGACATGATGCAGATCAAGATGGCGCAGGGCGCCAAGCCCGGCGAAGGCGGCCAGTTGCCCGGCCACAAGGTCGACGCGACGATCGCGCGCGTGCGTCATTCGACGCCCGGCGTCGGCCTGATCTCGCCGCCGCCGCATCACGACATCTA
>DATEJC010000098.1:0-12172 GCA_035278345.1 Bradyrhizobium sp.
GGGTTGAATGAGCGGATTGGTCAGTTCCGAAAAGGCATCGCTTGGACCGATGGTCGACCCCTTCGGCCGCACCATCCGTTACTTGCGTGTTTCGGTCACCGACCGCTGCGACCTGCGCTGCTTCTATTGCATGTCCGAGGACATGACCTTCCTGCCGAAAGCAGATTTGCTCACGCTGGAAGAGCTCGACCGGCTCTGCTCGGCCTTCATCGCCAAGGGCGTGCGCAAGTTGCGCCTCACCGGCGGCGAGCCGCTGGTCCGCCGCAACGTGATGTCGCTGGTGCGCTCGCTGTCGCGGCATCTGAAGACCGGCGCGCTCGACGAGTTGACGCTGACCACCAACGGCTCGCAGCTCGCGCGGTTTGCGAATGAGCTTGCCGATTGCGGCGTCCGCCGCATCAACGTGTCGCTGGATACGCTGGATGCCGACAAATTCCGCGCCATCACCCGCTGGGGCGAGATCGACAAGGTGCTCGCCGGCATCGAGGCGGCGCGCGCGGCTGGCCTTGCGGTGAAGATCAATGCGGTGGCACTGAAGAACCTCAACGAGGAGGAAATCCCGGCGCTGATGCAATGGGCGCACGGCAAGGACATGGCGCTCACCTTGATCGAGGTGATGCCGATGGGCGATGTCGGCGAAGGCCGCATCGACCAGTATGTGCCGCTGTCGTTGCTGCGGGCCCGGCTTGCGCAGCAATTCACGCTGACCGATCTCGACGAGACGACGGGCGGACCGGCCCGCTATGCGCGCGTGGCTGAGACCGGCGGCAAGCTCGGCTTCATCACGCCGATGACGCACAACTTCTGCGAATCCTGCAATCGCGTGCGCATTACCTGCACCGGCACGCTGCACACCTGCCTCGGCCATGAGGACGCTTCCGATTTGCGCAAGCCGCTGCGTGCTTCCCCGGACGACGATCTGCTCTCCGCCACGATCGATCGCGCGATCGGGCTGAAGCCCAAGGGACACGACTTCATCATCGATCGCCGCCACAACCGGCCGAGCGTCAGTCGGCACATGAGCGTGACCGGCGGCTGAATTTCTCGCCCGCCGCCCCTATTCACGCTTAACGGCTTACCCCTTCCCGCCTGACTGGCTACGCCCGCGTCAATCTGTCCATTTTCCAATTGACGGCGGCAAGGCGCGCTGAAATGGTGCCCCCTGCTTCAAGCCTGCGTGGCCGGACAACAGGCCGCTGTTCCCGTTGGGGATAGCCAAGACGGCGAAGCGGATGAGGGGGAGGTCTTTCGTTGCAATCACTGCTGCAAGTGAGTAACGGCTCCGTGCGTTTGCCGCGCGGAGGCGTAGCAGTGCTCAACAAGAACATCGGCGCGCCGGCGCGGCCGCCGGGGAGAAAATGATGCGTCCATTGCTAGGTCTCAGCAACGCAATCGACCTGCTGAATCAGAAACTCGGCGATATCTGCAATTTCCTGATCCTCGCCGCCTGCGTCGTCAGCGCCGCCAACGCCATGATCCGCTACGCGTTCGGCTACAGCTCCAACGCCTGGCTCGAACTGCAGTGGTACATGTTCGCCATCGTGATCATGTTCGGCGCTTCCTATACCTTCAAACGCAACGAGCATGTCCGCGTCGAAATCATCTATCTGATGCTGTCGGAGCGCGGCCAGCTCTGGCTCGACATGATCGGCACGCTGTTCTTCCTGATCCCGGGCTGCCTGCTGCTCGCTTATCTTTCCTGGCCATTCTTCCACCAGGCCTACGCCGTCGGCGAGATTTCTTCCAATGCCGGCGGCCTGATCCGCTGGCCCATCAAGTTCGTCATCCCGGCCGGCTTCGTCCTCCTGGCTCTGCAAGGTGTCTCTGAGGTCATCAAGCGCATCGCCGCGCTGCAGGGCTATGTCGTGATCGACGCCAAGTACGAGAGGCCGACGCAATGATTACGCTGGAGATGATGCCGCCGCTGATGTTCGGCGGCCTGATCGTAAGCATGCTGATCGGCTTTCCGGTGGCCTTCACGCTGGCCGCGCTCGGGCTGTCGTTCGGCTTCCTGTCGATCTATCTCGGCTTCTTCGACCTGAACTTCCTGCAGGCGATCCCGGGCCGCATCTTCGGCAGCGTGCTCTCCAACGAACTCTTGCTGGCGATCCCCTTCTTTACCTTCATGGGATCGGTGCTGGAGCGATGCGGCCTTGCCGAGGACATGCTGGACTCGATGGGCCAGTTGTTCGGCCCTATCCGCGGCGGTCTCGGCTATTCCGTCATCATCGTCGGCTTCATCCTCGGCGCGATCACCGGCACGGTGGCGGCGCAGGTGATCGCCATGGCGCTGATCTCGATGCCGGTGATGATCCGCTACGGTTACAACATCCGCTACATCACCGGCGTGCTCGCGGCCTCCGGCACCATCACGCAGCTGGTGCCGCCGTCGCTGGTGCTGATCGTGCTGGCCGACCAGCTCGGCAAATCCGTCGGCGACATGTATCTCGGCGCCTGGGGGCCCTCGATCCTGCAGATCGCGTTGTTCGCCGGCTACACCTTCATGCTCGGCCTGATAAAGCCGGACCACGTGCCGGCGGTGCCGAAAGAGGCTCGCACGCTGCAAGGCTGGGCGCTGTGGAAGAAGTGCCTGATGGGCATCATCCCCTCGGCGGTGCTGATCTTCGTCGTGCTGGGCACCATGATGCTGGGTCTGGCGACGCCGACGGAAGCCGGCGCCATGGGCGCGATCGGCGCCATCGTGCTGGCCGCGATCCACCACAAGGATCTCTCCAGGCCCGGCAGCAAGATGCTGATCATCGGCATCGTCGCCGCCGGCATCGGCGCGATCATCGGCGTCAAGTTCGGCGAGAACCTGTTCTTCAAGCTCACTTTCGCGGTGGTCTACATCGCCGTGGTCTGGCTCTGTCTTGAGGCGGTGCGTATTCCCGAGCTGCGCGACCTGATCAAGCAGGGCTACGAGTCGACCATGCGCCTGTCCACCATGGTGGTGTTCATCCTGATCGGTTCGACCTGCTTCTCGGTGGTGTTCCTCGGCGTCTCCGGCGGCGTCTGGCTCGAGCACCACCTGACTTCGCTGCCCGGCGGCGTCTGGGGCTTCCTGATCTTCATCAACGTCTTCATCTTCTTCCTGGCGTTCTTCCTCGACTTCTTCGAGATCGCCTTCATCATCCTGCCGATGATCGCGCCGGTCGCGCAGAAGCTTCTCGCCACCGTGGTCGGTCCGGATGCCGCGCTGATCTGGTTCGGTGTCATGATCTGCGTCAACGTGCAGACGTCGTTCCTGCATCCGCCTTTCGGCTTTGCGCTGTTCTACCTGCGCGGCGTGGCGCCGCGCGAGGTGAAGAGCTCGGACATCTACTGGGGCGCAGTGCCCTGGATCGGGCTGCAGTTGATCATGGTCGCGCTCGTGATCGCCTTCCCGATTACCGTGACCGGGCTGCTCGACAAGCCGATCGACGTCGACCTCAGCAAGGTCAAGATCGAGGTGCCGCAGATCGAGCTGCCGCCGATCGATTTCGGCCAGGGGCCGCCGAAGCAGTAGCGGCCGCCGCTGCAGCGTCATGTCTCGCCAACGCGAGGCATGACGGAATTGCCGGCGCCCGATACCGGATCGTCCTTCAACCTATGGATCGCTGCGCCATGCATCAGCCGCACCCTGTTCTGTCCTACGTTCGTCCGTTCATCGCCTCGCTCTGGCTGGCGTTTGCCGCGGTCGCGCACGCCGAACCGGTGGCCGATATTCACGCGCTGGCGCAGAAGGAGCAGCAGCCGCTGCTCGACACCCTGCGCGACCTCGTGCAGATCGAATCCGGCAGCAAGGACATCGAGGGCCTGAACCAGATCGCCGAGCGCGTTGCCGGCCAGCTCAAGCAGCTCGGCGGCGCCGTGGAAATCCTGCAGCCTACCGACATCTATCGCCTCGACGACACGCCCGAGAAGGTCGGTCCGGCCGTGCAGGCCGTCTTCAAGGGCACGGGCAGCCGCAAGATCATGCTGATCGCGCACATGGACACGGTGTACCTCAAGGGCATGCTGAAGGACCAACCGTTCCGCATCGATGGTGACAAGGCCTATGGCCTCGGCATTGCCGACGACAAGCAAGGCGTCGCCCTCATCATCCACACGGTGGCCCTGCTGCAAAAACTGAACTTCAGGAGTTACGGCACGCTGACCGTGCTCATCAATGGCGACGAGGAGATCAGCTCGCCCGGCTGGCGCAGCACCATCACCCGGCTCGCCGCGGAGCAAGATACGGTGTTCTCATTTGAAGGCGGTGGCACCGACGGCACGCTTCGCCTCGCCACCAGCGGCATCGGCTCGGCCTATCTCACGGTGCAGGGCAAGTCGTCGCATGCGGGTGCCAGGCCCGAAGGCGGCGTGAATGCGCTGTACGAGCTGTCGCACCAGGTATTGCAGATGAAGGATCTGTCGAAGCCCGAGCAGGGCCTGAAACTGAACTGGACCGTCTCCAAGGCCGGAACCAACCGCAACGTGATCCCTGCCGAAGCCTCGGCCCAGGCCGATGCACGCGCGCTCAAGGTGTCGGATTTCGACGGACTCGAAAAAGCGCTTCAGGACAAGATCAAGAACCGGCTGCTGCCCGATTCCAAGGTCAACGTGAAATTCGAGGTGCGCCGCCCGCCGCTGGAAGCCAACGACGCATCGCGCCGCGTGGCCGGCTATGGCAAGACGATCTATCAGGAGCTGGGCCTGCCGCTCAACGTCGCCGAGGTGGCCACGGGCGGCGGCACCGACGCTGCGTTTGCCGCCCTCAAGGCAAAGGGAGCCGTGGTGGAAGGCATGGGCCTGTCGGGCTTCGGCGCGCACTCCAACGATGCCGAATACGTGCAGATCAACACCATCGTGCCGCGCCTTTACCTGGCGGCGCGCATGATCATGGACTTGTCCAGCGGCAAGCTGCAATAAGCCGGCCGCTTGGCGCGCGCCGTCCTCCTAGGCAAGAAAAACCCCGGAGCATCGCTCCGGGGTTTTGTCGTTGCGCCGGATGGCGTGTCCGATCAGCTCTGCGCGTTGCGCGCCATGAAGCTGTCGTAGCCAAGCTCCGCCACCTGCCACCACTGGTAGCCATTGCTGGTGAAGGAGTTCATGGAATCCAGCACCTTCTTGAAGCCCGGATTGGTCGCGGACGTTTCGGCGTACAGTTCCTTTGTGGCCTTCAGACACGCCTGCATGATCTCGGGTGAGAACGGGCGCAGCTTGGTGCCACCGGCGAGCAGCTTCTTCATCGCCGCCGGATTGGCCTGGTCGTATTTCGCCATCATCCAGCTGTTCGCCGTCTGGCCTGCCTGCTCGAGCACGGACTGATACGATTTCGGCAGCGAATTCCACTTATCGAGGTTGACGAGGCCGAGCAACATCGGACCGCCTTCCCACCAGCCAGGGAAGTAGTAGTTCGGCGCCACCTTGTTGAAGCCGAGCTTCTCGTCGTCGTACGGCCCGACCCATTCGGCGGCGTCGATGGTGCCCTTTTCCAGTGCCGGATAGATGTCGCCGCCGGCGAGTTGCTGCGGTACCACGCCCAGCTTCTGCATGACGCGTCCGGCAAAGCCGCCGATGCGCATCTTCAATCCCTTCAGATCGTCGACGGTCTTGATCTCCTTGCGGAACCAGCCACCCATCTGGCAGCCCGTATTGCCGGCAAGGAAGGTCGTGACGTTGTAGCCCTTGTAGAGCTCGTTCATCAGCTCGCGGCCGCCGCCCAGCATGTACCAGGCCTGGTTGAGACGCTGGTTAGGGCCGAACGGCACCGCGGTGCCGAACGCGAAAGTGGGGTCTTTGCCGAAGTAGTAATAGGACGCGGTGTGTCCCATCTCGACGGTGCCGTTCTGCACGGCGTCGAGCACCTGCAGACCGGGTACGATCTCGCCGGCGGCAAAAGCCTGGAGCTGGAACTTGTTGTCGGTCGCTTCGCCAACGATCTTGGCGAGCAGCTCGACGCCGCCCCATAGCGTGTCGAGCGATTTCGGCCAGCTGGCCGTCAGGCGCCATTTGATCTCCGGCGCCGACTGCGCAATGGCCGGCGCGGCCAGGGTTGCAGCACCAGCTGCGCCAATACCGGTGACCTTGAGAAAATCCCTACGCTTCATGAATCCTGCCCTTGGGTGTGTTGTCGATTGTGTCGTTGTTTGAGCGTCCTCTCCAGGCCACCTGCCAAGGCATTCGCTGGGAAACGCTTTTGGCCTTCTTGGTGAGGCCTCGCCCGAAGCATGGAACATCCTGTTCCCGATTTCCATCCCGAAGCGGGCGCTGAATGCAAAAAAGCCCAGTCCCCCAAGGGGACCGGGCTCTTCTTTTCGACTAAAGGCGTAGCCTCTGTGAGAACAGAGGCGACCGTTTCGCTAGACGCGCTTTCTCAGCCGCGGGTACGCGAGCGGATCATGAAGCTGTCGAAAGTGTACTCGGCGACCTGCCACCACAGATACTGGTCGGAGCGGTAGGCCTGCATCGCGTCGATCGTCTTCTTGAAGTCAGCGTTCTTGGCCGAGATTTCCGCCCACAGCTCGTTGGTGGCCTTGAGGCAGGCTTCCAGCACTTCATTGCTGAAGGGGCGGAGCTGAGTGCCGCCGGCGACCAGACGCTTCAGCGCCGTCGGGTTCTGCATGTCGTAACGCGCGGCCATCCAGCTGTTCGCATGCGCGCACGCATTCTCCAGCACGGCCTGGTACGACTTCGGCAGCGCGTTCCACTTGTCCAGATTGACGAAGGAGTGCACGCACGGACCGCCTTCCCAGAAGCCCGGGTAATAGTAGAACTTCGCAACCTTGGCGAAGCCCAGCTTCTCGTCGTCATACGGACCGACCCATTCCGCCGCGTCGATGGTGCCCTTTTCGAGAGCCGGATAGATGTCGCCGCCCGCGATCTGCTGCGGAACGACACCGACCCTCTGCAGTACCTGGCCGGCGATGCCACCGATGCGGAACTTCAGGCCCGAAAGATCAGCGACCGTCTTGATCTCCTTGCGGAACCAGCCGCCCATTTGGGTGCCGGTATTGCCGGTCGGGAAGCCGATCACCCCGTGCTTCTTGAAGAACTCGTTGCCGAGCTCCTGGCCGCCACCCTGGTACCACCAGGAATTCTGCTGGCGCGCATTGAGACCGAACGGCACCGAGGCGAAGATCGCGAAGGTCGGATCCTTGCCGACATAGTAATAGGACACCGTATGGCTCATCTCGACGGTGCCGTTGGCGGTGGCGTCCAGCGCCTGCAGGCCGGGAACCACTTCGCCGGCGGCAAAGACCTGAATCTGGAACTTGTTGTCGGTCATTTCGGCGACGTACTTCGACACCTGCTCGGCGCCGCCATAGATGGTGTCCAGCGACTTCGGGAAGCTCGAGGTCATACGCCATTTGATCTCAGGCGACGATTGCGCAATGGCCGGCGCGGCAACGGCCGTTGCGGCAGCACCGGCCGCCGAAACCTTCAAAAAATCACGACGCTTCATTCAGTCTCTCCTTGGTAGGGATATTTCCCGGGATTTCTGTCGAGCGACCGGTTCGGCGGACGACGTCACGCGGCCGGCAGCGCTCTGGCGCGGGCGCTTTAACACGATGCTCAACGCGCGGAAACGCGACAAAGGCATGACAGCACTGACTAAACCAAAGTCGTACAGCGCTTAACGGGAGGCTTCAGGCGGCTGCGATAACACCCTGAAGCTGCTCGCGGACCTTGGCCCCGATGGCGCGGTAGACCGCGGCGTGTGGACCGTCCGGCTCGCTGTCCACGACAGGCGTGCCGGCATCGGAGGTGGCGCGAATCGACATGTGCAGCGGAATCTCGCCGAGGAACGGAACCCCCAGCTTCTCGGCCTCGTGCCGCGCACCACCATGGCCGAAAATATCCGAGCGCGTGCCGCAATGCGGGCACTGGAAATAGCTCATGTTCTCGATAATGCCGAGCACGGGCACGTTGACCTTCTTGAACATGGCCAGTCCCCGCCGCGCATCGATCAGCGACAGATCCTGCGGCGTGGAGATGATGATGGCGCCCTTGAGCGGCACGTTCTGCGCGAGCGTCAGCTGGGCATCGCCGGTGCCGGGTGGCATGTCGACAACAAGCACATCGAGCGTGCCCCAGGCGACGTCGCGCAGCATCTGCGTGATGGCCGACATCACCATCGGCCCGCGCCAGATCATCGCGGTATCCTCTTCGACGAGGAATCCGATCGACATGACCGAAAGCCCGAAGCGCATGATCGGGATCATCTTCCGGTCGGCGTTGAGCTGCGGCTTTTCGCGGATGCCGGTCAGTCGCGGCACCGAGGGCCCGTAAATGTCGGCATCCAGGAGGCCAACGCGCAGGCCCTGGTCGCGAAGCCCGAGCGCCAGGTTGAGCGCGGTGGTGGACTTGCCGACGCCGCCCTTGCCTGAGGCGACCGCGACGATCGCGGCGATGCCGGGAATCTCCGCCTGCCTCGACATCGGATTTTGCCCGCCCTGCGGCGGACGATGCGACGCGGCCGGCTGCACGCCGCCATGGGAATGACTTGTGGGATGACCTGGAGCATGGCGATGCGGCTGCGGCACTGGCGGCGGCGTCGCCGAGCCGGGCTTGCGCTCGGCGGTCAGTGCGATCATCGCAACCGTTACGCCGGGGATGGCGCGCACGGCAGCTTCCGCCTGCGCCCGCACATTCTCCCAGGCTCTAGCCTCGGCGGCATCGACATTGACCGAGAAAAACACCTTGCCGTCGGTGACCGTGATCGCCGACAGCACATTGGCATCGGGCAAGGCGACGCCGCGCGGCGACATCACCCTGGAAAGGGCATCGAGAACCTGCTGCTGCGTCACGCTCAAAGGCGCATCTCCTGAACCAATACTGGAAGCGCCTATAAAGCGGTTGCGCGGGAAATGCTACCTCGCGCCCATATCTTCTCGCCGCTCGACGGGCGCTACCGAGCCCCCTTCCTTGGCGGCCTCGTAGTTCAGCTCAATCATGACGCCGTTGGGGTCGTCGACGAAGATCTGCCAGAGGTCGCCGCCCGGCACCTGCCGGGAATCGAAGGCCATGCCTTTCGACTGCAAGCGCTGCTTCATGCCGTCAAAGCCGGTCGAGGCAAAGGCGACATGGTGGACAACGCCGGAATCCGGCTTCTGTGCCTCGTCGGTCTTGGAAATGTCGACGAGGTGCACGACGGCCTTGCCCTCGCTGTACATCCACGCGCCGGGAAAAGCGAAGTTCGGCCGGGGGCCCTTTTCAAGGCCGAGAATGTCCTCATAGAAGCGGACGGTATCGGCAAGATTCCGGGTCCGGATGTTGAAATGATCGAGCACGCCCACGCTCACGCCCATGCGAAACACTCCCATTTTTTGTGAAGCCGGTTTTGATCGGCAATCATAGCACAAAACCCGCCATTTCGGCCAAACGAAGCCGTTGCCCTCCCCTGCGCAGAGGTTATGGTGCGCCTCCCTCCAAGAACCGCCCCGGCCGTTTTCCAAGGCCAGCGGGCCAAACTCCCAAGGTATCAACTATGGCGAAAGTCGCTTTTCTCGGTCTCGGCGTGATGGGTTTTCCGATGGCAGGACACCTCGTCAAAAAAGGCGGCCATGAGGTGACCGTGTACAACCGTAGTGCTGCCAAGGCGAAGGATTGGGCGACCAAATTCGGCGGCAAGACTGCCGCCACGCCGAAAGCTGCCGCCGAGGGCCAGGACTTTGTGATGTGCTGCGTCGGCAACGACAACGACCTGCGCGCCGTGGCGCTCGGCGCCGACGGCGCCTTTGCCGGCATGAAGAAGGGCGCGGTATTCGTCGACCACACCACCGCGTCAGCTGAAGTGGCACGTGAACTTGACGCCGCAGCCGCCAAGGGCGGCTTCAAATTCGTTGACGCTCCCGTCTCCGGCGGCCAGGCCGGCGCCGAAAACGGCGTGCTCACCGTGATGTGCGGCGGCGCCGAGGACGCTTATGCCGCCGCCGAGCCGATCATCAACTCGGCCTATGCGCGGATGTGCAAGCGCCTTGGCCCCGCCGGCGCAGGCCAACTGACGAAGATGGTCAACCAGATCTGCATTGCCGGCCTTGTCGAGGGTCTGGCCGAGGGCCTTCACTTTGCGAAGAAGTCCGGACTCGACGTCACGGCCGTGGTCGACACCATCTCCAAGGGTGCCGCCCAATCCTGGCAGATGGACAATCGCTACAAGGCCATGAACGAGGGCAAGTTCGATTTCGGCTTTGCCGTGGAATGGATGCGCAAGGACCTGTCGATCTGCATCGCCGAAGCCCGCCGCAACGGCGCCAACCTGCCGGTCACCGCGCTGGTCGACCAGTTCTATGCCGAAGTCGAGAAGATGGGTGGCAAGCGCTGGGACACCTGCAGCCTGATGGCGCGGCTGGAGCGGTGACGGAGGGCGATGGCGAAAAGTTAATTTAACTCCGCGTTAACGGGAATTTTTAGCTCTTTAAGGCATCGCTTAAACATTTAGGGCCACAGATAGACAATGCGAAAGTCCGCGCGGTTCGCGGGCGCAATCCGTGTTGTCTGATGAGTAAACCCGCTGAAAAGCCTGAAGTTGTCCAGCTTCCGGCCGATCCTGCCCCCGCTGCGCCCGCCAATGCGCGGCGCGCGGCGGCGCAGCGGGTTCGCGAGGCGCGCGATCGGTTAACGTCAGCAAGCGGAACCCGCCCCGCCTTCGATACGGAACTGCTGCGCCAGTACGCACAAACACGGATGTCGGCGTCGTTCGTCGTCATGCTGCTGGTGGTGGCGACCGGCGCGCTGTTCGGCTTCTGGATGCAGCCGGTCTCCGCGGCGGCCTGGACCTGCGGCATGCTCTGCATCCATGCTGCGATCATCCGCACCTGTTCGAAGTTTCTCGCCGAGCCGCCGTCGCTGCTGGCGACGCGAAAATGGCGCACGCGTTTCGTGCTGCTCGATTTGCTCTACGGCCTGACCTGGACCGCGATCCTGATCCACCCGGTAGGCCTCGACGTCGCCTCCAACACGCTGATGATGTTTCTGATGCTGCTGGTGATCGCGGTGTCCAGCATGCTGGCGGCGAGCCTGCCGATAGCGGCTTTGGCGGCGACTGCGCCGGTGACGGCGGCGATCGCACTCAACTTCATCCTCTCGGGCACGCTCGACAATTACGTGCTGGCGGTGCTGGCGCTCGCAGCCGAGGGCTACTTCGCCCTGCTCGCCCATCGCCTGCATTCGACCACGCTGGCGACGCTGGAGGCGCGCGCCGAAAAGGATGCGCTGATCGGCGAGCTCGAACAGGCCAAGGCGATCTCGGACGAAGCGCGCCACCGCGCCGAATCCGCCAACGTCGCCAAATCGCGCTTCCTGGCGCAGATGAGCCACGAGCTGCGCACGCCGCTGAACGCCATCCTCGGCTTCTCGGAGGTAATGAAGAGCGAAATCTTCGGCGCGCACAGCGTGGCCGTCTACAAGGAATATTCCGCCGATATCCACAATTCCGGCGTTCATCTGCTCAACCTGATCAACGAGATCCTCGATTTGTCGCGCATCGAGGCCGGCCGCTACGAGCTCAACGAAGAAGCGGTGTCGCTGGTGAACGTGGTTGCCGACTGCCATCATTTGCTGAAGCTGCGCGCCAGCAGTCGCGGCATCACCATCCACGAGGTGTTCGAGCGCGCGATGCCGAAGATCTGGGGCGACGAGCGCGCCATCCGCCAGATCGTGCTCAATCTCCTGTCCAACTCGATCAAGTTTACCCCGCGCGGCGGCGAAATCTGGCTCAAGGCGGGCTGGACCGCGTCGGGTGGGCAATATCTCAGCGTCAAGGATACCGGGTCCGGCATTCCCGAAGACGAAATCCCGATCGTGCTCGCCTCCTTCGGCCAGGGCTCCAATTCCATCAAGTCGGCGGAGCAAGGCGCAGGCCTCGGGCTGCCGATCGCAAAGAGCCTGATCGACATGCATGGCGGGACCTTCACGCTGAAATCGAAAGTGCGCATTGGCACCGAGGTAATCATCACCTTCCCGCCGGAGCGCGTGATGTCAGCGCTCGGGCCGATGAGCGAGGAGGCCCCGCCGCTGCAGCCGGAGAATACCAATGTCACCGACGAAAAACGCCGCCCGCGCCACAAGCCCATCATGAGCGCGGGCACAGGGGTGTAGCACCCTGCGCTTGCGCAAGCGCCCGATTCCCCGTCACTATCCATGAATGAGCCAAGAAACGCCGTGTACCGCAGTTTGTCAGATCGACCCCAGAACCAATCTCTGCTTC
>DATEJC010000099.1:0-10934 GCA_035278345.1 Bradyrhizobium sp.
GACGTTGCGGTATTCGTCGTCCTGCGGATTGAAGGGCACGCCGCGCACCTGGCTGTTGCAGGTGACGAAGCGGCGGCTGGTCGTGCCCATGCCCGACCATTCCGAGCGGTAGATCGGCAAGGCATTGACGATGCCGAGCGCCGGCGCCAGCACTTCGGTGCGGATGCGCTCGCCCGGGCTCTGCACGTGGCAGGTGGCGCAGGAGAAGTTGAGCTGGCCACGGCGGGTGTAGAAATACTCCTTGCCCTGCTCGTAAGCGGCAAGCGCGCGCGGGTCGTCGGGAATCTTGACGTTCATCGGCTTGCCGCGCGAGGTGAAGGCCATGTAGGCCGTCAGCGACGCCATCTCGTCCTTCACATAGGAGTAGGGCGCTTCGCCATTGGCTTCGCGGCAGCGGTTCAGCGCGAGCTCCAGCGTGATGACCATGCCTTCCTTCTCGTCGAAGTAGGGATAGTTCTGGCGGATGCCGATGCCCTTGTTGGGGAAGCAATCTTCATAGGTCTTGCCGTTCTTGAACGGCTTGGTGAACATCTCCTTGCCCGCTTCGACCGCGAACTCGTAAGGCGGGAATTGCTCTTTCTCGACCCACTGCTTGCGCAGGCCCTCGTCCATCGAATAGGGACCGTTGACGAAGTCCTCGGGCTTCAGCTTGGGAAACTTCGCGTAGAAGAATTTCTTGAACGCCTTTGCGTCCGCCGCCGGATCGATCTTGTCGGAGGCAGCAGCCGGGAGCGCACGGACCAGCGCGGTCAGCGCCAGCGCGGAAAGGCCAAAGCAGATCGCGGTACGGAACTTCATCATCCGATCTTCGCCGTGGTGGAATCGGTGGCGCCCTTGTTGTCGACCCAGCTCACCTTGAGTTCGTCGCCCTTCTTGCCGCCCCTGAAGGCGAATTTGACGTAGGGGTCCTTGGAGACGCCGCCGCCCCAGTCGGCGAGGAACACCGGCTTGCCGTCATATTCGAAGGTGAGCTGCTGGATGAAATGCGCAGGGATCAGCTCGCCCTTGGAGTCCTTGACGAAGCCGGAATCCATGGGGTGCTGGATCAGCGCCTGCACCTCGGTGATGTCGCCGTTGTTGGTGGCGCGCACGCGAATGGTCGATGCCATTGTCCTATCCCTTGTCTGCGCGTGATCTTGTCGGAAAGCGGTTTTCCCGCTCTCCCGGCACGCGCGCGTTAGCTTAACCGCCGCAGCCGCCCACGGTGACTTTGACTTCCTTGTCGCTGCGGAACAGCTTGCCGCCGGCCTCGACGAGCACCGTCACCTTGCTGGTCTTCGCCATCTTGATGCGGTTGGCGACGCTGGGCACGGTGCCCGCCGGAATCTTGTAAGAGGCCACCAGCACGATCGGGTTCTCGGCAACCAGGAACGAGATCGAGGTGACGTCGGCCAGCGTCGTGGTCACCGATACCGGAACCACCGCGCCGTTCTCGGCGATCTCGGGCGCATCGAGCTTGATCTTGTCGGAAGCTTCCGTCGTCTTGCCATAGAGCGTCTTGATCGCGTCGGCGTCGCTCTTCTGCTTGAACGCTTCCTCCGGATATTTGTCATTGGCTGCGGCAAAGGCCGGCAACCCGAACGACATGCTGCCGAGACCGACGAGGGCGACCGCGCCTGCGCCTTGCAGGATCACGCGCCGGGAGAATTTCTTTTCAGTGATGCTCATCCAAATCTCCAGAAAGCCCGCGGGCATCAAAGGGTCTGCAGGAAATCCACGATCGCGTTGATCTCCTTCTCGGTCAAAATCCGGTTTCGTCCGAAGGGAGGCATCACGGTCTGCGGATTGCGCTTGGTTTCGTCGAACACGATGGCGACCAGCTCGTCGCGCTTGTACTTGCTCTTGATGTCGGACAACTCGGGTCCGAGCGTGCCGGGATTTTCGCCGCCCTTCATCACATGGCAAACCAGGCAATTGCCCTTGCCGCGGTCGAAGGCGAGCATTTGTCCCTCCGCGACGGATTGGGCCTGGGCCGGAACCGATGCGGCAAGACCGGCCAACAGCGCCGCTACCAGCGCGGATTTCCTGAAAATGGGGGCGATCAAGGCGTTTTCCAACCCGTTCGTCGATGGTCGCTTTTGCGAAATCACAGGAAGTCAAAAGCATAAAGGCCATCGGCTGGCAATGCGGACAAACGGCACGTTGGACGTAGGGGTTAATCGCTTGCCGGAACGGTCTGGAATAGCCGGATTGCACGCAAGGAAAGATCGATTTTTTGCAACGCGTCACGCCTCGGGCTAAAGCGGGGGCAGGAGAGCCATGTGACACGGCAGGTTACCGAATTCGGCCCGGATGGCGGCGCTGCAGAGCCCGATGGGCGGCTCGACGCGCCCGCGTTCCATCGCAACCATCAGCCGATCTGGGCGGTGCTGGAAAGGTTCCTCAAAGACCGGACCGGCGACGTGCTGGAGGCCGGCAGCGGCACCGGCCAGCATGTGGTCTATTTTGCTGGCCAGGACCCCGATATCACTTGGTGGCCAAGCGACCTCAGCGCGGCGCATTTGGAGAGCATCGCGGCCTGGCGCGCGGCAGCCGGCCTGCCGAACGTCCGCCCGCCGCAGCGGATCGACCTCTCCGATCCCGCCTGGTCGGTTGCGGCTGTCGGCGGTGACGCTCCCGGAAAGCTGCTTGCGGTGTTCTGCGCCAACGTGATCCACATCGCGCCATGGCGGGTGGCGCAAGGACTGGTCGCCGGCGCCGCGCGGCATTTGCGCGAGGACGGGCGGCTGTTCCTCTACGGTCCGTTCAAGCGCGACGGCCGGCACACCGCGGTCAGCAACGCGGTGTTCGACACCAGCCTGCGCTCGCAGGATCCGGAATGGGGCGTGCGCGATATCGGTGAAGTTGCTGGACTGGCCAAAGCCGCTGGTTTCGAGCTCGCCGAAACCTTCGAAATGCCCGCCAACAACCTGATCCTGATGTTCGCCCGATCCGGCGCCGGCATGGATCAGTCGTAGGCGAGACACCAATCCGGTCCGCGGACCCAGCAAAGCTCCTCGGCAATCTCCCGGTTGCGATAGAGCCGCGTGACCTTCTGCCAACCGCCGCGGGCGAAGGCCTCGGCAAGGGCGCGTTCGGAGGCCTCATCGCGGTTGCCCGCACAGGGAATGATCGCGACCGGCGAAATCCAGAATGCGTGATACGCCTCGCCCGAACGCTCGATCCGGAAGACAGCGCCGGCCCTCTCGATTCGCTCCGCGAGGCCGCCAAATCCCTTGTCTGATGTCATCGGCAGGATCAGCCGGCCTCCATCGGCGAGGTTGTCCAGCCATCGCGCCGCAGGCCGTGTGCAGCCGGCATTGACGTAGATGATGTCGGCGGCATCGAACGGGACTTGCGCGCCGTCGCCTTCGACAATCGTGACGTTGGAATAGGGTGCGAGGCACGCGCGTGCCTTCGCGGCAAGCTCCGGATCGTATTCGATCCCGGTCACCCGGCCGGACGGTCCGACGAGATGGGCAAGGATCGCAGTGTAATAACCGGCGCCGGTTCCGATATGGACCACATGTTCGCCTGCGGCAGGGGCGGCCTGATGCATGAGATAGGCGTGTAGCGACGGTTGCCCGTTGTTGACGTTGCGCTCGGGCATCAGCGCGACGAGGTCGTTGGTGTAGAGGTAGACGGGATCGGCTTCTGGCGTCGACACGTAGCGCGTCCAGCGCCACATCAGCCAAGGGCCCGGACCGAGAAAGTCCTCGCGAGGAATTGCGGCGAACGCGCTGGCCAGCCGGGGATTATCGATGGTTGCGGCGGCCAATATCTGTTTGGCATAGGCGCAGCGGATGACGCTGAGTTCGGCCTGCCGGTCCATGGAGCGCACCTTGCTGATGTTCACGCTGGCGTGTCGCGCCAGTTGACCTTGTCTTTCAGGAAATTCAGGCCGAGCGTGACGAACCTCGCGCCGGGCTTGTAGCGTTGTGTGATTTGACACACGTACAGTGTGTCAATTACCATACTGTTCCGAGGGAGGCCAGATGTGAAACGACGGCTCTATCCGGCAGTGCTGGAACGCGGCCCCAAGGGGACATTCGGCGCGTGGTTTCCGGATTTCCTCGATTGTGTCGCGGCCGGCAGATCGCAGCAGGATACGATCGAGCGTGCCGAGCGGGCGCTGGCGCAGGCTGTGGATGGTTGGACCGAGCAGGGCAAGCCGTTGCCGGAGCCGACGCCGATCGAGCGGATCGTGGCTCCCAAGGGATCCGACATCGTGGCCTATTTCATCGTCGGCGTGGACCCTCCCGATCCATCCGAGCGCGTCAATGTCTATTTGCCCAAGAGCCTGATTGCCCGCGCCGACAAGCGCGCCACGGAGCATGGCATGAGCCGCTCCAGCTTTTTCGGCTTTGCCGTGACGATGGCGCTTGATGCGCCACTGGGTTATTGGCGAACCGTGCTCGCGCAGCCGCGCTCAAAGGCCCACAAGACCGGTGCGGTTCGCGCCGAGAAGCGAGCGGGCAAGAAGCCGGCGCGCTAAGCCGCAGCCAATAGCCGGATCGAATGCACCTATTGCTCCGATCGAAGCGCTTCGCTTGAGGCGGACGCATGGCGTTAGCCCGTTTGCGGCGGTTGATTGTCGCAGGCGTGCTCTCCATAGTGCCGGCCACAACGGGCTCCCGCCGGGGCCTTTGCGGGCGGGATTGCCGATGATCGACGTGACAGCCACCGACGAAATGGCCGATGACGCGCGGGCGCGCGGCAATGTCGTGCGGCTGGCCGCGGCGCAGGCGCTGACCGGCGCCAATTCGGCCGTCATCTTCGCCACCGGCTCCATCATCGGCGCGACGCTGGCGCCGAATGTCTCGCTCGCGACCGTGCCGCTGTCGATGTATGTGCTGGGCATGGCGAGCGGCACGCTGCCGACCGGCTGGATCTCGCGCGCCTATGGCCGGCGCGTCGCCTTCTTCATCGGCACCGGATGCGGAATTCTGACCGGTGCGCTCGGCGCGCTCGCCATCCTGCGCGGCCATTTCTGGTTGTTTTGCCTCGCGACCTTCCTCGGCGGTCTCTACGGCTCGGTCGCGCAATCCTATCGCTTTGCCGCCGCCGATGGCGCCAGCGCCGCGTTCCGGCCCAAGGCGGTGTCGTGGGTGATGGCGGGCGGCGTATTTGCCGGCGTGCTCGGGCCGCAACTCGTGCAATGGACCATGGACATCTGGCCGCCCTATCTGTTCGCGTTCAGCTTTGTAATGCAGGCGGCGGTGGCATTGGTCGCGATGGTCGTGCTGGCGGGCGTCGATGCGCCGAAGCCGGCGGCGGCCGACCTGCATGGCGGCCGGCCGCTGCTCGAGATCGCGCGCCAGCCGCGCTTCATCGCAGCTGCGCTGTGCGGCGTCATCGCCTATCCCATGATGAATCTGGTGATGACCTCGGCGCCGCTCGCCATGAAGATGTGCGGGCTCACGGTCAGCGATTCCAATTTCGGCATCCAGTGGCACATCGTCGCGATGTACGGGCCGAGCTTCTTCACAGGCTCTCTGATTGCGCGCTTCGGTGCGCCGCGCATTGTCGCGCTGGGTCTCGTGCTGGAAGCGGCCGCAGCCGGTATCGGCCTGTCCGGCATCACTGCGCTGCACTTCTGGGCGACACTGATCGTGCTTGGCGTGGGCTGGAATTTCGCCTTTGTTGGCGCTTCCGCGCTGGTGCTGGAAACGCATCGGCCGGCCGAGCGCAACAAGGTGCAGGCCTTCAACGACTTCCTCGTGTTCGGCATGATGGCGATCGGCTCGTTTTCCTCCGGCCAGTTGCTCGCCCATTACGGCTGGAACGCGGTTAATCTCGTGGTGTTTCCGCCGGTGCTGCTCGGGCTTGCGGTGCTGTCGTTCGCTTCCTTTGCGAAGCGGCGGGCGCGCCTGCGCGAGGTGGATGAGTTTCCCGAGCCGAGCATCTAGCTGCGCTGATGCCAACTGCTGACAGTTCGACGCCCATCGAATTGATTGCCGTTGGATTCTGGCAGACGGGCCTGTTCGCTCGCGCTCTTGCGATCCATATCGTCGGGACGGGAAACGGGTGGACACCCGGTTCGTGGCAGAGAACAAGAATAAGATGGACGCTTCCAGCTACACGCGCATTCCGGAAATCTCGATCCGCTATGACGGATGGCGCATCGTCGCGGTCTGCTTCCTGCTCGCGACCTTTGGCTGGGGGCTCGGCTTCTACGGCCAGAGCGTCTATGTCGCCGAATTGCATCGCCTGCGCGGCTGGCCGGCTTCGCTGGTCTCTTCCGGCACGACCTTCTTCTATCTGTTCGGCGCGGCGCTCGTCGCCTTCGTCGCCGAAGCGATCAAGGCATTCGGCCCGCGCAATTGCCTGATCGCCGGCACTCTTGCCATGGCGGCGGCGGGCGTCGCGATCGGGCAGGTGCGCGAGCCCTGGCAGCTTTATCTGGCCAACGCCGTGCTTGCCTTCGGCTGGGCCGGCACGAGCCTCGGCATCATCACCAACACGCTCGGCCTGTGGTTCGACACCAAGCGCGGTATGGCGATCAGCCTTGCGCTGAACGGCGCCAGCTTTGGCGGCATCGTCGGCGTACCGCTGCTGGTCGCCGGTATCGGCTATTTCGGCTTCTCCGGCGCCATGATGGTCGCCGCACTGGTGATGGTCGCCCTGATGGTGCCGGTGATCCTGATCTTCGTCGGCCGGCCTCCGGTGCTGGCGCATACCGCGGCGGCGGCCGAAGCCGATGCGCCGTCACCGAGGCAAATCCGCGCCAGGGCGTTTCGCGATATCGCGTTCCTCTCGGTCTCGATCGCGTTCGCGCTGGTGCTGTTCGCGCAGGTCGGCTTCATCGTCCATTTGATCACGTTCCTTGACGGGGTGATCGGGCGCGAGCGGGCGGCGATTGCGGTGGCGCTGTTGACGGCGATGGCGGTGGTTGGCCGCGTGCTGTTCTCCTTCGTGATCGACCGCATGAACCAGCGGCTCGCTTCGTCGCTGTCCTTTATCAGCCAGGCGGTGGCGCTCGCCATTGTCATTAATGTGCGAAACGACGTCGCGCTGATCGCGGCCTGCGCGCTGTTCGGCTTCTCGGTCGGCAATCTGATCACGCTGCCGGCGCTGATCGTGCAGCGCGAGTTCGACCCGCGCTCGTTCGGCGTGCTGGTCAGCCTGATCACGGCGATCAACCAGATCACCTATGCCTTCGGGCCGGGCGTGGTCGGGCTGCTCCGCGACATCTCCGGCAGCTACGCGCTGCCGTTCTATGCCTGCATCGGCGTCGAGCTGACCGCGGCCGTGCTGATCATGATCCGCGGGCGCGGAGGAGATCGTCGAGGTCGAGCCGCTTCGTGAACATCGCGAGCTTGCCGTCCGGACTTCGCGGCCACGCTTCGTTCGGCTTGTCCCAATAGAGCTCGACGCCGTTCTCGTCGGGATCGCGCAAATAGAGCGCCTCGCTGACGCCATGGTCGCTCGCGCCGTCAAGCGGAATGCCGGCGGAGATCACCCGATGGAGCGCATCGGCGAGCGCCGGCCGGGTCGGGTAGAGGATCGCGGTATGAAACAGCCCGGTGGTGCCTGATGGAGGCGGATGGCCGCCCTTGCTCTCCCAGGTGTTGAGCCCGATGTGGTGGTGATAGCCGCCGGCCGAGATGAACGCGGCGCCCGAGCTCATGCGCTGCTGCAGCTCGAAGCCGAGCACGCCGCAATAGAAGCCAAGCGCGCGATCGAGATCGGCGACCTTCAGATGGACGTGCCCGATCCGCGTGCCGGCGATAATGGGCGGGTTTTCCGACATGACGCTTCTCCGTTGCTCCCACTCCATATAGGCAGAGGCCAGAGGGGGGATAACACCCCGCGCTGAAACGGAAGGTTTCCGCAAACGCGCCCTGCCTTACGCCAGCTCGGAGACTTCGCCTTCCGGCAGGCCGAACTGAAACGTGTTCAGCGTCATCGACACCAGCGTGTAATAGCCGCACAGCCCGATCACCTCGACCACGCCGCGCTCGGTCAGCACCTTGACCGCTTCGTCATAGAGCCCCTTTGCCACACCATGGCTTTCATGCAGCGACTTGGCGAGATCGTAGATCATCTTGCCCTTGGGATCGTCGAAGGTCGGCGTGCGGCGGTCGCGGATGTCCTCGATGATCTTCGGGTCCATGCCGCCCTTCAGCGCGAGGCGCTTGTGGGCGAACCACTCGTAATGCGAGGTCCAGTGTCGCGCGGTGACGAGGATCGCGATCTCGGACAATTTCGCGGGAAAGATCGTGTTGAAGCGCATCACCTCGCCGAGCCGCGTGGCGTGCCTGGCCATTTCCGGGCTGCCCAGCCAGGCCATCATCGGCGCCGGCGCGGCGCCGCGCTTGCCCGCAATCGCCTCGTCGTAGGTTTCTTTTTGCTCGGCGCTCATTTCGCCAGGCGAAAGCAACTTCAGCCGCATGACCGTTTCCTCTTGATTTTCAATCGTTATCGCTTCCAGCGAATACACCCGTTCGCCGCCCATGACCATCGCGTGGAATGCATGGCGTATCCAATGAGATATTGAATTCGGCGATGCCGCGACTAAGGTCGATTGCAATCCCTCAATTCAGATGGAAGCGCCGATGTCCGATCTCGAACAATTCCGCAAGGAAACCCGCGCCTGGCTGGAGGTGAATTGCCCGCCGGAGATGCGCAAGCCCGCCACGTCGGACGGCGACGTGTTCTGGGGCGGCCGCAACACGAAATTCTCGTCGGACGCGCAACGCGTCTGGTTCGAGCGCATGCGCGACAAGGGCTGGACTGTGCCGGACTGGCCGAAGGAATATGGCGGCGGCGGCCTCGATGGCGCCGAGCACAAGGTGTTGCGCGAGGAGATGACGAGGATCGGCGCGCGGTCGCCGCTGTCGAGCTTCGGCATCTGGATGCTGGGGCCGGCGCTGCTCAAATTCGGCAGTGAGGCGCAGAAGAAGGAGCATCTGCCGAAGATCGCGGCGGGTCTGATCCGCTGGTGCCAGGGCTATTCAGAGCCGAACGCCGGCTCCGATCTCGCGTCGCTGCAGACCCGTGCCGAAAGCGACGGCGACGATTTCGTCATCAATGGCCAGAAGATCTGGACGTCCTACGCCAACTACGCTGACTGGATTTTTTGCCTGGTGCGCACCGACCCCACCGCGAAGAAGCATGACGGCATCAGCTTCATCCTGTTTGACATGGCCTCGAAGGGCGTGTCGACCAAGCCGATCCTCTTGATCTCCGGCTATTCGCCGTTCTGCGAAACCTTCTTCGACAATGTGCGCGTGCCGAAATCGCATGTGGTCGGCACCGTCAACCGCGGCTGGGACGTTGCCAAATATCTGCTGCAGCATGAGCGCGCGATGATCTCCGGCACCGGCGAGCGCGGCATCGGCCGTCCGCTCGGCCAAATCGCCGCCGACTCCGTCGGCAGCGATGATGCCGGCAAGCTCGACGACGCCATGCTGCGCAGCAAGATCGCCAGTTTCGACATCGACGAGGCGGCGTTCGCGGCCGTGGCCGAGCGTGCCGTCGACCTGGCGAAAGCCGGGCAATCGCATCCGGCGTTCTCCTCGGCGATGAAATATTACGGCACCGAGCTGAACAAGCGGCGCCATGAAATCCTGATGTCGGCCGGTGGCATCGACGCGCTGGAATGGGAGAGCGAGCGCTCCCGCGGCGGCGCTCGCCCGCGCGCCTGGCTGCGCACCAAGGCCAACTCGATCGAGGGCGGCACCTCGGAGGTGATGCTCGGCATCGTCGCCAAGCGCATTCTCGATTTGCCGGGGGCGTAGCGCTTTCACCGTCGTTCCGGGGCGACGCGAAGCGGCGAACCCGGAACCTCGAGATTCCGGGTTCGGCTCTTCGAGCCGCCCCGGAATGACGAATTCAAATCACGCGAAGCATGTAATCGGAAACACCACACCCATGGCACTCGTCCTCACCGAAGAACAATCCATGCTGCGCGACAGCGCGCGCGGCCTCATCAGCGACAAGGCGCCGGTGTCGCACCTGCGGCAGCTGCGCGACAGCAAGGACGCCACCGGCTTCTCGCGCGCGCTCTGGAAGGACTTTGCCGAGATGGGCTTCTCCGGCCTGCTGGTGCCGGAAGAATTTGGCGGCAGCGGGCTTGGCTGCGTCGAGGCCGGCGTGATCATGGAAGAGATCGGCCGGACGCTGATGCCGTCGCCGTTTCTTTCCACCGGCGTGCTCGCGGCCTCGGCGCTGACACGCGGCGGCAGCGCGGCGCAGATGTCGGAATATCTGCCGAAGATTTCCGCGGGCGCGCTGCTCGCGGCACTGGCGATCGACGAAGGCACAAAACATCGTCCGCTGCAGACGGCGATGCAGGCAACGCGCGCCGGCAACGGCTTCAAGCTGAAAGGCGCCAAGGCGCTGGTGGTCGACGGCCATACCGCCGACCTCCTGATCGTTGCGGCGCGCACGGGCGGCTCGGCAGGCGAGGCCAGGGGCATCACGCTGTTCCTGGTCAATCCGAAGGCCAAGGGTGTCGCCACCGAGCGCACCATCATGGTCGACGCGCATAACGCCGCGCGCATCGAGTTCGACAATGTCGAGGTCGATGCGGACAGCGTACTTGGCGAGATCGATTCCGGCGGGGCGCTGTTGGAAAATCTGCTGAATATCGGCCGCGGCGCGGTCGCCTCCGAAATGGTCGGCCTGAGCGACGAGGTGTTCGGCCGCACCGTAACGTATCTCAAGGAACGCAAGCAGTTCGGCAAACTGATCGGCGAATTCCAGGCGCTGCAGCACCGCGCCGCCGAGCTCTATATCGACATCGAGATTTCCCGCGCAGCCACGTTGAAGGCGCTGCAGGCGCTCGATGCCGACATCGAGAAGGCCGGCTCGGCCGTGGCCGTGGCGAAAGCCAAGGCCGGCACCACCGCGACGCGCGCGGTGCAGGAAGGCGTGCAGATGCATGGCGGCATGGGCATGACCGACCAGTTCGACATCGGCTTCTTCATGAAGCGCGCACGGGTCTGCGA
>DATEJC010000100.1:0-9965 GCA_035278345.1 Bradyrhizobium sp.
GCGGAGCCGGATAGACGCCACGGTCGCGGCGCCAGGACCACACGATTTCGCCGTACGCTGCGGCGCTTTCGCCCGGCGGGGAGAACCCGCCTGACGCCGCAAGCGTCCATCGCAACCCGCGCCCCGTTTCGTGACGACCGCGAAGCGTCCCTCATGGTGGAGCGGGCTGGGTGGATCAATAACGCAAATCAGAATTCTGGTAAAGAGAAATATTTTTCATCCGAGGGTTTGACACGATTCCGCAAAAACGAAGCGATTTGCCCGTCGTGCCGAATTTGCAACAGTCTCTCCGTCATTCCGGGGCGCGCCAAAAGGCGCGAGCTACGGTGCGCAATTGCGCACCTGAGAATCCATAACCACAGGCAGTCATTGGTTTACGAAAGGCATCGCCCAGACTGTTACGACAATAAGCGACACGGAGTATGGATTCCGGCCTCGCCGCTGCGCGGCACCCCGGAACGACGAGTGGAGAGATATGCGGTTCAATTCACCGAATTGCTCACCATCACTTCGATCAGCTTGGTGCCTGGCCGCTTGAACGCCGACGACAGCACCCCCTTCAGCTCAGCGGGATCGGTCACGCGGATCGCTTCCAGCCCCAGCGACTTCGCCACGCCCGCAAAATCCACCGGCGGATCGACGAAATCCATGCCGATGTAGTTGTCGTCGCCATGGAAGGCGAGCAGGCGTTGCTTGATGATGCGGTAGCCGCCATTGTTGACGATGACGAAATTGAGCGGAAGCTTGTGGTTGGCCGCGGTCCAGAGCGACTGGATAGAATACATCGACGAGCCGTCGCCGGAGAAGCACACCACCGGGCGCGCGGGATTGGCGAGGCTGACGCCGACGGAAGCCGGCAGGCCCCAGCCGATACCGCCGGAGGCGAGCGCATGATAGCCGTAGCGGTCGCGGTGCGGGCGCAACGCGGTGATCTGGCGCGAGGAGGTGAGGCCCTCGTCGACCAGGATCGCGTTGTCGGGCATCGCCTCGACCAGTTGCAGCGCCAGCCAGTCCGGATCGATCGGCGCGCGGTCCTTCATCTTCCCGATCTGCTCGACGACCGCCTTGCGCTTCGCCGTCCAGTTCTTGCCGGCAAGCGCGGCGATGCCGGCCTTCGCGCGCGCCTCGAGCGCGGCGCCGCCGGCGGATTTCAGCGCCGGCGTTAGTGCGCGCAGCGTTTCCCGCACGTCGGCCTTCAGCGCGATCTCGGCGCTGTAATTCTTCGCCAGATCCCAGTCGACCAGGCCGACCTGCACCATGGCAAGGCTGTCCGGCATCGGATCGATTTCACTGTAGACCGACATGCGCAAGGGATCGGCGCCGAGCACGATCATGAGATCGTACGGCGCGAGCGTCTCGCGCACCTGCTTCTGCAGGCGCGTCAGGGCGCCCATGAAGCACGGATTCTCGGACAGGAACTGCGCGCCATAGGGCGTCGAACATTGATAGACCGGCGCGCCAAGCGTCTCCGCGAACTCGGCCGCCTCCTTCAGCGCGTCGCTCTTGACGATCTCGTCGCCGGTGACGATCACCGGCCGCTCGGCTTTCAGGATGCGCGCGGCGAGCGCCTGCAGCGCCTCGTCGGAGGGGCGGACGCGGGTATCGACGCGGGTGGAGCGACCAAGCTCGATGCCGGCTTCGGCATTGAGGATATCGCCGGGCAGTGAGATGAACACCGGGCCGGTCGGCGGCGTGGTCGCGATCTTGGCGGCGCGGCGCACGATGCGCGGCAGGTCTTCCAGACGAGTGACTTCCACGGCCCATTTCACCAGCGGCTCGGCCATCTGCACCAGCGGGCCATAGAGCACGGGCTCCATCAGCCCGTGGCCCTGCTCCTGCTGGCCGGCAGTGAGGATCATCGGCGTGCCGGTGAAGGCGGCGTTGAACAGCGAGCCCATTGCATTGCCGAGGCCCGGCGCGACATGAACATTGCAGGCAACGAGCTTTCCCGAGGCGCGGCTGAAACCGTCAGCAATCGCGACAACGAGACTCTCCTGCATCGCCATCACGTAAGTCAGGTCGGGATGATCCTTCAGCGCATGCATGATCGGCAGTTCCGTGGTGCCGGGATTGCCGAACAGATGCGTGATCCCCTCGTCCTTCAACAGCGCCAGAAAGGCCGAGCGTCCCGTGATGCGATTCTTCATGCGTTCCCTCCTGCCTCGCGGCTGTTGCCGTCGAGATGGCTGCATTGTGGACGATGGGCACGAAGCTGCGCAATGGAGTGCGGAAGATGGCTGCAATGCGCGTCAGTCGTCGCGTCGCGCGCGCGGGGGCGGCGCATGTCTCCGGCCAGGTGCTGCGGCGACCGTCCGCCAGGGAGCCTTCCCCAGTCTCTCCTTGAGAAAATCGAGAAACACCTTGACCTTGGGAGACCGCTGTCGCCCGGGCGGCAAGAGTGCCCAGAGCGGATATCCCTCGCTCACCTGCATGTCCAGCAATAGCGGCTCCAGCTGTCCGCTTCGCAGCGCCCGCGCTACGGCCAGTTCGCCGAGGCGAACAACTCCAACGCCTTCAATCGCCAGCCTCAGCAGGACATCCGAACTGTCGGCGCTGACGGCACCCTTGATCTTCACGGATACGCGTTCGCTGCCGTTCCTGAACGTCCACACCGTCGGGTCCGGGATGCCGTTCAGGATCAGGCATTGATGCCTTGCGAGATCGGCAGGCACCTTCGGGCGGCCGTGGCGGGAAAGATATTCCGGACTGGCGCAGATGAACTGCGTCAGATCGATGATCTTGGTGGCAACCATGGATGAATCGGGAAGATTGCCTGTCCGCATCGCGACATCGACATTCTCCGCCACGAGATCGATCGGCCGGTTGGTGACCAGAAACTCGACCGTCAGCCGCGGATAGCGGGCCAGGAAGTCGGCCAATGCAGGTCCGAAATGATCTCCGATCATGACCGGAGGCGCCTGCACCCGCAGCGTGCCGCTCGGCGACAGTCGCGCCAGGGCGATCTCCGCTTCCGCTGCCTCGATCGCGGCAAGGATGTCGCGAGAGCGGTTGAGGTACATCCTGCCCTCGGTCGTAAGCGCGAGGCGCCGCGTCGTCCGGTTGATGAGGCGCACGCCCAACCGCTGTTCAAGCCGTGCGACGAGCTTCGACACCGCCGAAGGTGAAAGCCCGACATCCTGCGCGGCCGCGGCAAAGCTGCCGCGCTCAACCACCCGCTCGAAGACGCCCATCTCGTTGGCAGCGGTCATTCGTGAATTTTCTTCATGAGTGTTCCGATTGATCGCCGATTATCGGGCGCCTGTAAAGGGTCTAGGCAGACGCAGCACATCACGACCTGAGGGAGCCAACGACATGAAAGCTGGAATTTTTCTCGCGCTGTCAGCCTTCCTGATCGTGGTTCCGGCCGAACGCGGATCGGCCGAGTCAGCGGGCGACATCGCGGGTGTGGCGACCGCCAGCAAGGCCTTCTACGAAGCGCTGGTAGTTATCGATGACGGATCGGCCATGGCGAACGTGTGGGCCCAGACGCCCTACGTCACCTACGTGGGTCCCCGCAACACCTCAATCATCGTCGGCTGGGAAGCCCAGAAGAAATACTGGAGCGAGTTCAACAAGCCGTTTGCGCAACGCTCCGTGAAGCTGGTCGACGCCCAAGTTCGCGTCGTCGGCAATCTCGCATGGGAAATCGGCACCGAGAGCGGGCTGGCGCAAATGAAGGATGGCAGCAGCCGGAAGGTCGATTGGATCGTAACCAACGTCTACGAGAAAATCGCCGGCCGCTGGCTGGTGGTCTCCCATCACGTGCAGCCCAAGCCGCAATGAACCGTCACACAGCGAGGGATGAGCCATGAACACCGATGTCTTCGGGAGCCCGATATTGTCCCGTTGGATTCCGCGTCTTGTGCTGGGCGCTGCGGGCGCTCTTGCGATCTACGCAGCTGTCGCCGCGCCGGAGATGATACGCAATGCTGAGCGTCTCAGAGCGGAGCAGATCCAGCAGGAAGATCGTGAGTACTGCACACGACTGAAGATGCCGCCTGGGACCGACAGCTTTGCGGCATGCGCTGCCGAATTGGCGGAAATCAGGCGGATACAGCACGAGCGCGCGCTGGCCTACGCAGCAGGGATGCCCTAGATATCGCCGCGGGCGAGCTCGAAGGGGTCGTCGCCGGCGCGCTTCCGTTTCTTCGAGCGCTGCCAGACCCAGCCGGGAAAGCCCTTCAACGGCACCAGCGGTGCGCCGGTATAGGCCCATTCCTGCAGCTCCTCGATGGCGTTGTGATAGAGCGGCTCGCGGCCGGTGCGGCTTGCGAACAGCGCGCGGGGAATGTTGACCATGTGCGGCGAGCGGGCACGCTCGTACATCACGGGCGTGCCGCAGCTGGTGCAGAAGCTGCGCGTGCTTTTGGTGACGGGATCTTCGTAGCACGCGAGCGCGGCCTTGCCCTTGGTGATGCGAAAGCGCTTGCGCCAGCTGCCGACATAGGTGGCATAGGCGGCGCCATGGGCGCGGCGGCTGGCGGCGGAATGATCGTGCCAGGCCCAGCGTGCCGGCACGTCGATCTCGAAGGCGACCTTGCCACAGAGGCATTTGCCGGCAGCGGGCTTGCCACGGGAAATGGCTTTGGATTTTTTCTTTGGTGGCTGCTCGTTTTCATCGAACATTGCGGACCTCGACGTTCTTTCGTCATTGCGAGCGAAGCGAAGCAATCCATCGAGCCGCATGCAATACCTGGATTGCTTCGTCGCTTCGCTCCTCGCAATGACGGCTCACGTTACGCCTTCGCCAACTCGTCGTGCTCGGGGTAATCGGTATAGCCCGCCGCTTCGCCGCCGTAAAAAGTCTTACGGTCGTATGGCGTGAGCGGATGGCCGCGCTGCAGGCGGCGCGGCAAATCTGGGTTGGAGATGAAGATGCGGCCGAAGGCCACCGCATCGGCGTGACCTTGCACGATCGCCGCTTCCGCGGTCTCGCCGGTAAAGCCGCCGGCGGCAATCAGCTTGCCTTGCCAGATCGGGCGGAACAGCACCATCGCGGACGGCACGTTCTGCCAGTTGACCTCGGCACGTCCGGCGCCGGAGGAGCGCGGCTCGATGAAATGCAGGTAAGCGAGGCCAAGCGGATTGAGACGTTCGACGACATGCGTATAGAGCGGCATCGGCTCCGGCTCGCCGGAGTCATTGGCGATGCCGTACGGCGACAGCCGCACGCCGACGCGATCCGCGCCCCAGACCTCCACGACCGCCTGCGTGACCTCCAGCAGGAGCCGCGCGCGGTTCTCGATGGAGCCGCCATACTGGTCGGTGCGCTGGTTGCTGCGCGACTGCAGGAATTGCTCGAGCAGATAGCCGTTGGCGCCGTGCACCTCGACGCCGTCAAAACCGGCGGCCAGCGCATTGCGTGCGGCTTGGCGGAAGGCGTCGATGATCCCGGGGATTTCCGAGGTCTCGAGCGCGCGCGGCGTCTCGTAGGTGGTGGCCCTGCCGTCGGCCGTTCCGGTCTTCAGCTCCGGCGAAATAGCGATGGCCGAAGGCGCGACGGGCAGTGTGCCGCCGGGCTGAAACGACGAATGCGAGACGCGGCCGACATGCCAGAGCTGCAGGAAGATGATGCCGCCCTTGGCGTGCACGGCCTCGACAACGCTGCGCCAGCCGGCGACCTGATCCTGCGTATAGATGCCCGGCACGCCGGGGCTGCCAAAAGCTGTGGCCGACACCGGCGAGGCTTCGGCAATCAGCAGGCCGCCCGGCGTGGCGCGCTGCGCGTAATATTCGGCATTGAGCGGCCGCGGCGCCCGCGACGGCTTTGCGGCGCGCATCCGCGTCAACGGCGCCAGCACCAGGCGATGCCCAAGCCGGTACGGCCCGATCTGCAGCGGTGAAAACAGCTTTGGAAAGTTCATGCCTGCCCTGACGTTTTCTTGATTGGTATCGGGCTATCTAGCCGGATCGCCGCAGGAGTGGCAATGCGACGCGGCAGGTGCACATAGCAGGTCTTCCATGCGGGAGCGCTCTTTGCTTGAGCATGATCTCCGCGCAAACGCTACGCGTTTGTCGCGAGGGAAAACCGCTTCACACTTTGCGCTAACGCGGCCCTTCGGGTCCGGATCATGCTCTACAGCGTCTCCTGCTTGTGGCCGCAATTCTTGCAGGCGAACTTGACGCGGGTCTCGCCCCTCGCCGCCTGCACGCGGTTGGGCGCGCCACATTTGCCGCAGACGGCTTCGATGCGGGTATTGCCCTGCTTGACGACGACGGACTTCTTCTCCATCGCCTCGCGGATCATGCGCTCGGCCTCCTCGCGCATCGCCTGTTTCGACATGAAATTTTCACCCGTACTGAAATTTGCCGGGCAGGCTATAGCACGTGGATGTCGGGATGTTGAAAAAAATCGTCAGGCCGATTCCGGCGTCAGCGCCAGCAGCCGCCGCACCAACGCCAGCGCGGTTTCGCTGGCGGGATCGGCCAGCATCACGGGAACCGCGAGCACGAAGAGATCGACGGGTTCGTGGCTGAGCACGACGACGTGGGTGGCGCTGTGAGCTGCCAGCAGTGACACAACGCGTTCGACCGCGGGATCGGCCGGTGGAAATCCCCAGGGCGCATCGGCCCGCCGCAGCACCGGCCGCGAACCCAGCAGATCGCGCAGCAAGGGCGGATCGTAGGCGGCCAATTCCACCTCACGGAAACGACGCGCGCCTTCGAACAGCGGCTGGCGCATCAGTTCCGCGATCAATTGCTCGCGCGTCATCGCCGATGACGTGGCGACCGAGTTCAGCACGCCCGGCGCCTGCGCCTCGAAATACGCCCGCAGCGTATCGGTCATCAGGCCGATGGCGAGAACGCCGGCGATCGCCACCGCCGAGAAGCGCATGATCTGGGCGGCATCGAGATCGTCTGCAATGAAGGCGGCCGCCGCGCCCAGCAGCGCCGCGCTGCAGATGCGCAGCACCGCCAGCGCAATGCCCTGCCGCTGCGTCTCGCCGCTGCTTCCCGCAATCAGCACGGCGGTGACGATCAGAAGCGCGCCGAGTGCGCCGAGGCGGACCGGCATGTTCGGCACCATCGCCTGAAAATCGGTGACGAGGAAGGGAATGACCAGCAACGCGCCGACCGCAAGGCGGCCGATGCTGCGGTTCTCGGACGCCATCAACTGGCTGCGGTCGCGCAAGGCGAGCAGCAACGCGCAAGTGATGAAGCCCGCGAGTTGGAACAGCGACAGCGCAATCGCATAAGGCGTCGACCAGGATTCCAGCCCGAGCGCGCCGCCGAGGCCGAGCAGCACCGCGCCGGCAACAGCGACCTGTTTAGCCGGACGCGGCGCGTGACGGCGCAAAATGCCCTCGGTGACGATGAGGGCGCCGAGCGGCACCAAGGCTGCCGGGATCAGCGACAGGCGATCGAGCCACGCGCTTTCGTGCCACCAGGCCAGCCCGCGGATGAAGAACAGCGCGGCGACGACACCGAGCAGGAACAGGAGCCGCCGCGTCAGCGGGCCACCGGGATCGCGGCGATGCAGCGCCAGCATCGCGACCGCAAGCCCGATGGCGCCGCAGAGATTGACGATGGAATCGGCGATCGCGGATGGCGTCATCGCTCGCCTCCGCGCGGCCGCAGGATGCCGAATGCGCGCCGGTCGTCCATCCAGTGCACGACCGGCAGCACCAGGCGCTGCAGCGCCAGCAAGGCGGAGGTGGCAAGCAGCGCCGGCATGGAGCCCGCCGGCACCTCGCTGAACACATAGCGCCGCGCGGCGGCGAGATCGATGCGGCCGATCTGCAGCAAATCGTCGCCGCGCGCATAATCCAGCTCGCGGGCGCAGAAGGCGTTGTATTGCTCGTCGCGGTGCTTCGGCGCGACGTCAAACGTCTTCTTCAGCGCGTCGGAGCCGCCGGTATAGGCGTTTATGATGACGAAGCGCGCCTCGTCAAAGCCGGCCTCCTCGCCGACACCGAACACGGCGCGATGGCCGCGCATGATGCCGCGGGCGAGTTGCAGATGGTCGAAGCTCGCGCGTGAGCCCGCTTGCGGTGAAGGAAAGACGTCCGAAAAAGTCTCGCACACCATGCCGCAGACCGCCGGCACCTGGGTGACGTTGGAAATCCATCTTGGCCGCAGGCCGCCGCGGATGAACAGCACCAGCGTGGTGAGGCCGTAGAGCACCCAGGACAGCCCGTGCCCCTGCACCTCGGGATCGACCATGACGAGGCCGAGATGGGTGACCTCGCTGGGCTGCCCGTCGAGCTCGACCGGCATCACCGACAGCGCATTGAAGGCGACCGGGCGGCCGCTCGCTTCCTCGGAAATCACGGTGACGATGGCGCGCGAAAGGCGCTCGCGTTCGCCCGAAAAGATGCCATAGGTGAGATCCCCCGCGGGCAAGGTCTTGCCGGCGACGACGCGCAGTTGCGCCACCAGCCGTTCGAGTTCGTCTTCGGAGAGCGACTTGCCCGGGCTCTCGACGATCCGCGTCGTCAACCCTTCATGGGTGCGTAGCGTAAGATCGATGGTGGGCTGTGCAAATGCCTTCAGCCAGAACGCCGCGTGGCCGCGCAGCTTTCCGGCCGCCGATCGAATTTGTGTTCCGACAGATGCCATGCCGCCTGCCCGCGATCCGGGAGGATGTGTGCACGGTCTATCTTAAGGAGGTTTGACGGGAGCGGAATGGGTTGCAGCAAGGTAAACGATTTGTTGAGCGCGATGCGGACCCCACGCGAGTGGTTGTCCCCCGCCGGATCGCGCGATCATTTCCGCAGCAAACTGTTTGCCTGCACCATAGCCCCTTGGCAGCTGTAATCGTTCGCAAGCAGCGAACACAGGCCCATGCAGGTTGCGCCGCCGATCGCGACATATGCTAACGGCTCCTGCGGCAGGAGATGGTTGAACACCACGTATACCAAGCCGGACGTAAGACCGGACGCAATGATTGCTCCGACTGCGGCGACGAGCGGTGCCCGTAACGTAATCGCGAGAGCGCGTACCAGAAATGCATCAAGAGTGCCAGCGAGCATCGCTACCGAAAGAGTGACGATAGCCATCGCGGTCGCAACAACGGGTATGAAGCCAGGGGACTTTCCACCGGCGGCGGCACCTAGGAAGAAAGTTGCGACGAACACCGATATGGGCGCCGCCACTAGAAACACGAGAGCTCTTTTCATCGAAGCACCTTTCGTCGGGCTGCGGTTTCGGATGGTTCGCCGGTGGAGGCAGGCGGCGGGCATTGCCGCCCGCCGCCCCGCACTCACCTCCCTTCGTCCTTACGCCGCGCGGGCGTTGCGCTCGACTTCCATCAACAGGCGCTCGGCCTTGGCATCCTCGATGCGGTTGACGAGCTTGCCGCTCTCGTGGTTGTCGCGCATGGTCTTGGTCATGGTGATGCAGGACTGCACCAGCATCAGGAATCCCATGGTGAGGTAGCCCTTGATCGACAGCTCCAGCGGCAGGAACCAGATGCCGATGCCGACCATGAAGCTGGAAGCGGCGAACGAGATGTAGGTGAAGGCGACCCAGGCGGGACTGTGCTGAGCGGCGACGGGGTGGTTGTTCATGGCAGTTCTCCTTGTGATACGGGTTCAGTTTTCAGGTTTCGGTTTCAGTTCGACAGCTTGGCAGTTCAGGTCTTCGGCGTGCGTTTGGCGTTCAGCCGCGCGAGCACGTCGTCCGCGGTTGACTTGATCCGGGGGCCAAAGCCCTGCTCGGCGAGTTTTTCGGCGGTCGCGATCGGGCCGCTTGCGGCATCGAGCTCGATCAGCGCCTCGTCGGCGGCCGCGGCCTCGATCTGCCGTTCGCGCAGGCGCTTCAAGGTGGCTTCCGCTTCCGGCAACGTGGATTCGTAAGGACGCGCCGCCTCGATGCCGCCGCGGCGCAGGTTGCGCACGGCTTCCGAGGCGCGCGCGATGCGGCGGCCGCGGTCGAGCTCCGTGATGCGCGCCTCGGCATTCGCGACGTGGCGCTTCAGCCGCGTGTGCTCCTGGGCAAACAGCGTGCGCGCGGTCATCGCGGCA